>NZ_JASBSF010000317.1 GCF_030149085.1 Microbacterium sp.
GGCATCGTGCTGCGGCTGCACACCGATCTGTGCGCAGCGCAGGGCGATCGCCCACTCGCCGTCGCCGCGGGCGTCGATCCAGCCCACCGGTCCTGCATACCGTCCGCGGTCGAACGGTTCGAGGCGACGGATGACGGCGAGGGCTGCATCCGTCGGGGTGCCGGCGACAGCGGCTGTCGGATGCAGCACGCGCGCGAGGTCGAGCGCGGAGGCTCCGTTCGACAGTAGACCCGAGACGTCGGTGGCCAGGTGCCACAGGTTCGGCAGCTCGAGCAGATGTGGTTCGTCGGGAGCGACGAGATCGCGGGTGAGGGGTGCCAGCGCCTCCACGACGCTCGTGACCGCGAACCGGTGCTCGTCGAGGTCTTTGCGGCTGGCCTCCAGCGCGTGCGCAGCCGCGGCATCCTCGGCGGCATCCGCGCCGCGCGCCGTGGTGCCGGCGAGCACGCGCGCCGTCACGGCGCCCCGGTCGACGGTGATCAAGGTTTCGGGGCTCGCGCCGATGAGGCCGTCGACGGCGAAGGTCCATGTATCGGGGTAGTTCGTGGCCAGTGCGCGCACGAGCCGACGCAGATCCGCGTCGGCCGGGATCGTGCCGACGAGGTCGCGAGCCAAGACGACCTTCTCGACCTCGCCCGCCGTGATCGCCTCGATCCCCGAGCGCACCGCCTGCTGGTAGCCGTCAGGGTCGAGCGCGCCGGGTCCGAGCGTTGCGGACCAGTGCGGGCCATACGCACGGGGTTGGGGTCGGTCGGGCGGGAGCTCGTCTTCGTGACGGATCGTCGTCACCCACGCTCGACCGCCGTGGATCCCCGTGATCGTCTGCGGAACGACCAGGAACGACGGCGCCAGTGAGGCCGGGTCGAACCCGAGCGCTCCGAACCCGACCAATCCGGTGCCGGGCAACTGCAGCGGGTCATCGACGCGCGCGTCCGCCGCGATCTCGCGCCAGATCTCGGCGACCGGCCGGGACAGCGGCGCGGAACCTGCCCCGCCGATCTGCACTACCGGCCGGCCCGAACCGACGATGCCGTTGCCGCGCCGCAGCCACACCAGTGGGTTACGCGGATCAGTCAATGACAGCAGATCGGCGACCGGCTCGATCTCCCTGGTCTCGACCACCAGCGGTGGGAGACGGGGAGTGCGGGTCACCTCACCAGCCTAGACTTCCGGCGTGGATGCGGATCGACGCGGGCGCCCGGCGCCTGGCACGGTGACCCAGTTTCGGTGGCGCAAGTGGGACGGCGGCGTCCATTGGGTGCACGACTGCGTCTATCTCGGCCACGACAGCTGGGGGGAGTGGTTCGGGCAGCCGGCGGGCTGGCGCAGCATCCGTCCCGGGCGGGATGTCGTGACCGCCGGGCCGAACGTGACCCTCATGCCGCCGATCGGTGAGTACGCGATGACGGTCAACGCGGCGCCGTCGCGCACCCGCATCTACATCGACCTCGGCTGGGACATCGGCTGGTCACAGACCGCTCCCGGCGCCCCGGAAGGTATCGACATGGATCTGGATGTCGTGCGGGCCATCGACGAGCGTGGGATCTGGATCGACGATCGCGATGAGTGGGACGAGCACCGCGTCCACTACGGCTACCCGCCTCACGTGGTCGAGCGGCTCGAGGCGCTCGCGGTCGACCTCGAGCGGCGGGTGCGCGCGGCGGAAGCTCCCTTCAATGACGCGACGGCGGATGCCTGGCTCGAGCGCCTCGCCGCCCTGGGGCTTCCCCCTCAAGGGGCGTCCTAGACTCGACGCGTGACCCAGTCCCATCGCGCAGATCTTCAGAAAGACCCGGCCCGCGTCAGCGGGATGTTCGATGAGGTCGCGGCAGGCTACGACCGCACGAACACGATCCTGAGCGTCGGCAACGACCGTCTGTGGCGCATCGCGACGACGCGCGCGCTGTCGCCGCGTCCGGGTCAGCGCATCCTCGACCTCGCGGCAGGGACCGGCACCTCGAGCGTTGCGATCGCGCGGACGGGCGCCGAGGTCGTCGCCGCTGACTTCTCGCCCGGCATGATCGCCGAGGGGCGCCGTCGCCATGCGGGGGTGCCTGGCGTCAGCTTCGTCGAGGCCGATGCCACCAACCTGCCGTTCGAAGACGAAGAGTTCGACGCTGTCACGATCTCGTTCGGACTTCGGAACGTCCAGGATGCCGACGCGGGCCTGCGCGAGATGCTGCGGGTCACCAAGCCGGGCGGGCGCCTCATGATCTGCGAGTTCTCACACCCGACCTCTCCCGCGATCTCCGCTCTGTATCGGTTCTACAACGACCGCATCCTCCCTCCGATCGCGCGGCTGGTCAGTTCCAACGGCGACGCCTACGACTACCTCAATGAATCCATCCGGGCGTGGTCTGACCAACCGTCGCTGGCAGGCCGCATCCGGGCCGCGGGATGGACCGATGTGGCGTGGCGCAACCTGACGTTCGGTGTCGTCGCGCTGCACCGCGCTCGTAAGCCCGTCGGGGATGGTGGCTCCGAGCCCCGGTAGGCTTGTCCCGTGACCCCCTCTGCGTCAAGTTCCCGAATCGCGAGCCAGCTGGGTCTCGCGGAACGGATCTTCGCGGGCCCTCGTGCGCGCCGTCTCATCGACGGTGTCGAAGCAGGGCTGGATCGGGTCGATGCGAACCTCGAGCGTGAGCTTCACGTTTCGGATGCCCTCGCCGACGCGACAAGTCGGTACCTGTTCGATGCCGGCGGCAAGCGCGTGCGTCCGATGCTCGCTCTGCTGACCGCACACCTCGGCGACGGCGTCACAGAGGACGTCGTCGAGGCCGCCACGGCGCTCGAACTCACCCACCTCGGTTCGCTCTATCACGATGACGTCATGGATGACGCAGACAAGCGTCGGGGCGTGCCGAGTGCTCACTCGGTGTGGGGCAATAACATCGCCATCCTCACCGGCGACCTCCTGTTCGCCCGTGCGAGCCAGATCATGGCGCGCCTCGGGGAGGGGGCCATCCGGCTGCAGGCGAACACGTTCGAGCGACTCGTGCTCGGTCAGATGCATGAGACCGTCGGGCCGACGGATGCCGATGACCGCGTCGGGTTCTACCTGCAGGTGCTGGCAGACAAGACCGGATCGCTGATAGCAGCAGCCGCGCAGTCGGGCATCATCTTCAGCAACGCCCCCGGCGAGTACGAAGAGCCGGTGCGCACCTTCGGTGAGGCAGCCGGCGTTGCCTTCCAGCTTCTGGATGACGTCATCGACCTCTCGGCTGATCCCGATGAGACCGGCAAGGTGCCCGGAACCGACCTGCGTGCCGGTGTGCCGACGATGCCGTATCTGCTTCTCGCGCGCCGCGACGACCCCGAGGCCCGCGCTCTTCGCGACAGGATCGACGAGGGTGTCGCCCGGATCGCCGACGGTGAGGACCCCGCGCTGCTGGACGAGCCCCTCGCGATGCTGCGCACCGACAGATCAACGCGCGAGACGGTGGAACTGGCCAATGCTTGGTCGCGCGATGCGATCGCGGCACTCGATCCCATCCCTGACGGCCCGGTCCGCGAAGCCCTCACGAGGTTTGCGCAGGCCGTCGCCGACCGCTCGAGCTGAGGCCGTCCCGGCGCTCTCGCGCCGATTCACCGTGCTCTCGCGTCCCGAAAGGAACACATGACCACTCTGAGGTTGGCCATCGTCGGCGCAGGCCCGGCGGGCATCTACGCTGCTGACATCCTGCTGAAGGCGGAGCGCGCGTTCGACGTGTCGATCGACCTGTTCGAGCAGCTGCCTGCCCCGTACGGCCTCGTTCGGTATGGCGTGGCTCCCGATCACCCGCGCATCAAGGGCGTCATCACGGCCCTGCGCGAAGTGCTCGACAGGGGCGACATCCGCATCTTCGGCAACGTCGAGTTCGGTCGCGACATCACGCTCGACGATCTGAAGCGCCACTACAACGCCGTCATCTTCGCTACCGGTGCCGTTCGGGATGCGACCCTCGACATCCCGGGGATCGACGCCGAAGGGTCGTATGGCGCTGCCGACTTCGTGAGCTGGTTCGACGGGCATCCCGACGTGCCTCGCACCTGGCCGCTCACCGCGCAGTCGGTCGCTGTCGTCGGCAACGGCAACGTCGCCCTCGACATCACCCGGATCCTCGCCAAGCACGCCGATGATCTGCTTCCCACCGAGATTCCGGCGAACGTCTACGAGGGTCTCAAGGCCTCGCCGGTGACCGACGTTCACGTCTTCGGCCGTCGCGGCCCCGCGCAGGTCAAGTTCACCCCTCTCGAGTTGCGCGAGCTCGGCGAGCTGCGGGATGTCGACATGGTCGTCTACGACGAGGACTTCGACTACGACGAGGCATCCCGTACCGCGATCGAGAGCAACAAGCAGGTCAAGGTCATCGACCGCGTTCTGCAGGAGTGGCGGACTCGCCCGGGCGTGAACAACGCCGGGGGGACGGCGTCCCGTCGCCTTCACCTGCACTTCTGGGCGCGACCCGTCGAGGTGAAGGTGGACGAGACGGGTCATGTGTCGGGCTTCGTCTACGAGCGCACGCGTCCCGACGGGCAGGGCGGTGTCGCCGGAACCGGTGAGTTCCGCGAGGTTCCCATCCAAGCCATCTACCGCGCCGTCGGCTACTTCGGGTCACCTCTTCCCGAGGTGCCCTTCGATGAGCGGCACGGTGTCATTCCCAACCACGAGGGGCAGGTTCTTCGCGCCGACTCCAATGAGCGGGCGCCGGGACTGTACGCGACCGGATGGATCAAGCGCGGCCCGGTCGGCCTGATCGGTCACACCAAGTCGGACGCGATGGAGACCGTCCGTCACCTCATCAACGATCAGGGTTCGTGGTGGCAGCCCGAAGACCCGTCGGAAGCCGCTATCCCCGCGCTCCTTGCCGAGCGAGGCGTGCGGTGGACGGACCTTGAAGGTTGGCATCGCCTCGATCAGCACGAGATCGGCCTCGGCGAACCCCAGGGGCGTGCCCGCATCAAGGTGGTGCCTCGCGACGAGATGGTCACCATCTCTCGAGGCGAGTGAGTCCCCCGCGGAGGCTGTCGCCGGGGCTGATCGCAGCTCTCGGCTTCGTCTCCGCTGTCGGTCCGTTCGCGACCGACATGTATCTCGCGTCCTTCACCGACATCGCGGGCGACCTCGGCGTTGATGCCGCCGCCGTGCAGCTCACGCTGACCTCCTTCCTCGTGGGCGTTGCGGTCGGGCAGCTCGTGCTCGGACCCTGGTCCGATCGCGTTGGGCGTCGGCCGGTCCTCATCGTGGGCGGGGTTGTCTTCGCTCTGTCGAGCATCGCGCTGGTGTTCGCCCCGACGATCGCGGTGTTCGTCATCCTGCGTTTCGTGCAGGGATTCGCGGGGTCGGCAGGCATGGTCCTCGGGCGCGCCGTGGCTGTCGATCTCAGCCCCAAGGACACGGCGGTGCGCGCACTGAGCCTCATCGTGGTGGTCGTCGGGGTTGCGCCGCTGGTCGCACCGCCGATCGGCGGTCTGCTCAGCGAGTTCGTTGGCTGGCGCGGAGTGATGGCTGCGCTTGCGATCGTTGCGGTGGTAATGCTGGTCGTGTCGCTGGCTCTTGTTCCGGAATCCCTTCCCGTCGAGCATCGCCACACCGCCGGGATGTCGCAGACGCTCGGTGCTTTTCGCGCGCTGCTCGCCGACCGGGCCTTTCCCCTCTACGCGGGTGCCTACGCGCTCACGTTCGGGGCGATCATGGCGTACGTGTCGGCATCGCCGTTCGTCGGTCAGGTGGTGCTCGGGATGTCGCCGACGGTGTACTCGGTCTCGTTCGCTGTTGCGGCCAGCGGCGTCAT
>NZ_JASBSF010000318.1 GCF_030149085.1 Microbacterium sp.
TGAGTATTCGGACCTCTGAGCGCCATGGGATATTCACTCTCAGCGCCGCTTGATATTCGGTTTCAGCGCCAGCGATTGTTGCCGGTGAGCGCCACCCCCGCGGGAGCCGCGCTCACCGGGCCCGGTTCAGCTGGTGGTGGCGGTGTGTTCGCGCATGTTCACCTCGCCGGTCTCGATCCAGAGGGTGTTGTGGACGATGCGGTCCATGATCGCGTCGGCGTGAACTCCGGAGCCGAGGCGCTGGTGCCAGTCCTTCTTCGCGTACTGAGTGCAGAACACCGTCGATGAGCTGTCGTATCGCCGTTCGAGGAGCTCGAGCAGCATGCTCCGGACGTCATCGGTCGGCGGATCGAGGAGCCACTCGTCGATCACGAGGAGCGTGAATGTGGAGTACTTCCGCAACCACTTCTCCCTCCCCGCTGGCCGGTCCTTCGCGGTCGCCCAACTCTCTTCGAGGTCGGGCATGCGGATGTAGTGGGCCCGGTAGCGGTGTTGGCAGGCCTGTTTTGCCAGCGCTGACCCGAGGTAGGACTTCCCGGATCCGGTGAAGCCTTGGAACACGACGTTCTGCTGCCGGGTGATGAACTGGCAGGTCCCGAGCTGCGCGATCACACCGCGGTCCAGGCCGCGCTGTTCGAGCATGTCGACCCTGCGGAGGTCCGCGTTCGGGTAGCGGAGTCCGGCCCGCCGGATGAGGCCTTCAACTTTGGAGTGGGTGAACGCGGCATGCGCGTCGTCGACGGCGAGCTTGATCCGCTCCTCGAACACCATCCCGAGGGTGAGGGTGTCGTCCTGGAGGTCGAGGGCGTCGACCAGCGAGGAGACGCCCATCTCTCGCAGCTTCCGCTTCGTCTCCGAATCGAGCCGGCTCATCGAGCGCCTCCCGCGTAGTAGTCGGCGCCGCGGACGTAGCCGGCCGGTTCGGGCGGGGTTCCGGGTGTCGTCCAGGCGTCACTGCTGCCGGGGTCGTCCTGACGGCTGTCGAGGATCGACCGCAGATGCGCGTAACGAGGTGAGCGGACCCGCGATGCGAGGGCGACGCCGGCGGCGGCTTCGACACGCGCGCTGGAGTAGCGGCGGGTGAGCCTGAGCACTGCCAGTGCGGGGTCGAGGCCCTGCTCGTCGACGGGGACCGATTCGAAGATCCGGTTCACGATCGTGGTGGTGTTCTCGCCGATCCTGGCTGCCCATTCCCGGACCCTCGGGGCGTCCCATTGCCGATACTGCGGGCCGTCGGGCAGGTCACTGTCGTGGGTGCGGTATTCGTTGATCACCCCTGTCGGGGTGAGGAGATGGCTGGTGAGGCGCTGGTCGCCGGCGAACACCTCCAACGTCGTGTCGGTGATGCGCAGATCGACGTTCCGGCCGATGTTCGCGTAGGGGACGGAGTAGAAGTTGCGCTCGAACACCACGTGCCCGTTGCGCTGGACCTTGCGTCCGTAGAGCCATCGGGAGATCTCGAACCCGACGGCTGGCAGTGGCCGCAGCAGCGGCTTCTCCTCCGCCTCGAACACGCCCAGCCTCGACCCGGCGCGCTTCTGGAACGGCTCGGCGTTGTAAGCGGCGACCCGCTCATAGACCGCGGCCCGAAGTTCCGGCAGCGTCGCGAACCGCCGATCGCGGAGCGCCGCGATCACGAAGGTAGCGACGTTCCCGACCGTGCCCTCAACGCTCGCCTTATCCTTCGGCTTCGCGACCCTGCCCGGCAGCACCGCCGCGGAGTAATGCGCGGCGAGTTCCCGATACGCGTCGTTGAGAACCACCTCACCCTCCGCCGGGTGCTTGATCACTCCCGTCTTCAGGTTGTCCGGGACGATCCGAGGAACACTCCCGCCGAACCAGTCGAACATCGCCGCGTTCGCACGCAACCAGGTCTCCTGCCGCATATCGAGCGTCGGCTCGACGAACGAGTACCTCGAGAACGGCAGCGTCGCGACGAACAAGTAGACCCGCGTCGCCTGGCCCGTGACCGGATCGGTCAGCGCCATCGTCTTCCCCGACCAGTCGACCTCGACCGTCTGAGCGGCCTTGTGACCCACCCGCGACGCCGCGCCGATCACCAGCACGTGCCGCTGGTAGGTCTTGCAGAACCGGTCATAGCCCATCGCCGTCTCACCCCTGCTCCGGCAGGCGTCGACGTACTCGCCGTGCAGCAGCTTCAACGTCACCCCGACCCGGGCGAGCTCGCGATGCACCTTCTCCCAGTCCGGCTGCCCGTGAACGCTCTCGTGCTCACCGCGCCCGGGGAACAGCCGCGCATACACCTCCGCCTCCTCGAGATCGGCAACGTCGTCCCAGCCGATCCCTTCCCGGTCGGCGGCATCGAGCACCGCCGCCACCGAGTGCCGAGACATGCCCTGCGCCGCGATCTGCCGCCCCGTGAGCCCCTCCGCGCGAAGCCGGAGCACCAGCTTCGCCT
>NZ_JASBSF010000322.1 GCF_030149085.1 Microbacterium sp.
TCAAGAACTTCGGCGGCTCGAGCAAGTAAGCCCGATTCGCCCACGACGAAGACCTCGCTTTCGAGCGGGGTCTTCGTCGTTTGTGTCTTCGGCGAAGGGGGAGTGGCGCGGTTACTAGACTCGTCGAGTGCCCGCCCCGCATCCGTACGCCGCGCTCCTGGACGAGATACCGGTGACACGTCGCGAAGTGCCGGTACTCGGGGGGACCACCGTGTTCTGGGAGTACGGGCCCGCTGACGCGCCGATCACGATCGTCGCTGTGCACGGCTTTCGCGGCGAACACCACGGTCTCGAGCCCGTCGTCGCCTACCTCCCGGACGTCCGCGTCATCTCGCCGGACCTCCCCGGCTTCGGCGAGACGGCGCCGGTTCCCGGGCGCCGTCACGACCTCGCCCTCTACGCCGAGTGGCTGACCGACTTCGTCGCCCGTGTCGCGCCGGGGGCCGTCATCCTCGGTCACTCCTTCGGCTCGATCGTCGTTTCGGCCGCCGTGGCCGGGGGGTTGGCGACGCCCCGCGTGATCCTTGTCAATCCGATCGGCGCACCCGCGCTGGAGGGCCCGCGCGGCATCCTCACGAGGCTTGCTGTCTTCTACTACTGGGCCGGGGCACGGATGCCGAGCCGGGCGGGCACAGCCCTGTTGCGCAACGGCGTTGTGGTGCGGGTCATGAGTGTCTCCATGGCCAAGACGAAGGACCCGGAGCTCCGCCGGTTCATCCATGACCAGCACGACACGTACTTCTCCCGCTTTGCCGACCGGGACGTGCTGCACGACGCGTTCGTGACCTCGGTCTCCCACGACGTTCGGGAGTTCGCGCCGCAGATCTCTCAGCCAACGTTGCTGATCGCCGCCGACCGCGACGACATCACCCCCATCGAGGCCGAGCGTGTGCTCGCGGGACTGTTTGCTGACGCGAACCTCGTGGAGATCCCCGATGTGGGCCACCTCATCCACTATGAGACGCCACAGGTTGCGGCAGCGGCGGTCAGGAGCTTTCTTGGGCTCGACGAGCTCGATACGCGATGACATTCATACGATTGCCACAGTTGCCGGTGTCGCAGTAGCGCTTTGAGCGGTTGCGAGAGAAATCGACCAGAACGCCCTCGCAGTCATCGGCTTCGCAGACGAGCACCCGGTCATACTCATCCATGCGAATGACCTCCACGAACGCCATGGCGGTCTCGACAAGGATGCGGGTGGCCAGGGGTGCGTCGTCATCCGACGCGTGCACATGCCAGTCGTAGTCGTCGTGGATCACGAGTTGGGGGAGAGCTTCGCCATCGCGAAGCATCGCATTGACCAGCGGCACGGCGCTTTCGCGGTCGGCATCCCACAGAGCGCGTAGGCGAGCGCGGATGCTGCGTACCGCCTCTCGCTCCTGCCTCGTGCGTGAGATCTTGCCGCTGTACGGGTACCGCCCAAGGAAGGCGTCATACTCGTCCGCGGTCGTCAGAGTGTCTTCGTCGCCGTTGAGCGGCAGCGTGTTGACCAGGTCGACGGCCGCGCGCAGGGCCATCCCGGTGTCATGGATAAAGACCATGTTGACTCCTGACACTCCGAGGGCTACTGTTTCGTTTGTGACCAGTGTGTCACGAGTGTCAACCCCTTTCACTCCTGACAGGCCGCCCATGTCCGCTCCGACCACTCCGGTCCCCGTTCTCGTTGCCCCCGCGGGCCGGCACTCGTCGGTGGCTGGGCTTGCGATCGGTCTGCTCTCTGCCCTGAGCTTCGCGTCCTCGGGGAGCTTCATGAAGCCGCTCATGGAGGCGGGCTGGAGTCTGGGCGCGACCCTGTTGCTGCGTATGGGTGGCGCGGCGCTGATTCTCGCGCCCGTTCTGATCGTTACGATCCGTCGCCGGCCCGGCTTTCTTCGCAAGCACGGACTGCTGATCATCGCGTTCGGGCTCACGGGAGTGGCCGGGTGTCAAATCTTCTACTTCGCCGCGCTGCAACGGATGCCGGTGGCGATGGCCCTCCTCATTCAGTACCTCGCCCCGGTCCTTCTCGTCGGGCTCGCCTGGGTTCGGACCCGGCGCGCACCCACGCGTCGCATTCTGGCGGGCTCTGTTCTTGCGATCGTTGGGCTCGTACTCGTCGTCGACATCGCTGGTGCAAGCTTCGACCTGATCGGCACCCTGCTGGCTTTGGCCGCTGCGGCCTGTACCGCCGCGTACTTTCTCATCGCCGAGAAGACCGGCGACGACATCCCGCCCCTCGCGCTGGCCTCGGGCGGCCTCATTACCGGCGCTCTTCTCATGGGTGTGCTGGTCGGCACCGGCCTCTTTGCGTTCACCGCACCGGCCGTCGACGTTGTGTTGGCCGGCGTGAGCGTTCCCTGGTACATCCCGATCGTATGGGTGATCGTCGTGGCAACCGCCGGAGGCTACGCGTTCGGAGTGCGAGCGGGATCGATGCTCGGATCCCGCGTCGCATCGTTCGTCGGGCTCACCGAAGTGCTGTTCGCCCTGCTGATCGCGTGGCTTGTGATCGCCGAAGTCCCGACCGTCATGCAAGCTGTCGGGGGAGCGATGATCTTGGCAGGCGTGATCCTGGTGCGATCCGACCCGGGTGAGGCCGCCAAGGAGGAGGCGGCTAGCGTTCCCCTCGTGCCAGCTCCATGAGCGGGCGCACGCGGTAACCGATCACCTCACCCATCGCGAGCGAGGTCTCGGTGCGCTCCACACCCTCGATCGCGAGGATGCGGGCGTCGGTGTCGAACAGATGCTGTGTGTCGCGGCACGCGACCCGCACGAGCAGATCCACGGTTCCGCTCAGGCCATGCACCTGAACGATCTCGGGAATCCGCTCGAGTTCTGCCGTGATGCGCGGCAGTTCCCCCTGACGGACCGTGACGTTGAGGAATGCTTCGATCGGGAAGCCCAGCGCCGTGGGGGAGAGGGCTCGCTCGTACGAGAGAAAGACTCCGGCCTTGTCGAGCCTCGACATCCGCGCCTGCACGGTGTTTCGGGATAAACCGAGACGATCCGAGAGCGCAACAACTGTCGCGCGCGGGTCTTCCGCGAGCGCGGCCAAGAGCTCGAGGTCGACATGGTCAAGAGCGGTCATATCGCGGAAGGCTAGCATGTTGCCGATTCGCGGATTGGTCATGTTGCTCACAATGTCATTACGAAACTGAGCGAGCTGCGTAGTGCATTCCAGTGGGCAGATCGGTATGCCCAGCTCAGAGCGAAACCGTGGTGCCGGCGTACTCGATCAGCGTCAGCCCGTCGGGTGAGTAGTGGAAGGTGTAGTCGGATCCGTTTGCCAGCCGCTCTTGGCGCGCCGGCAACCTGCCGTCGCTCACGTGATGGATGACAGAGCGGATGAGTGCGCCGTGGGTGACCACGAAGATGTGCGTGACATCGGGCTGAGACCGGAGCGCATCGGTGACAAGGGTGTCAAAGCCTTCGAAGGCCCGGAGGCGCAGCAGTTCGCGTGACTCGGCGCCGGGGACCTCGGAGGTGTACCAATCGCCCCACCGTGCGGCGAAGTCCTCGATGGTGACCCCCTCAGCGTCGCCGTACGCGCGCTCACGCAGTGCGGGATACGCCAGTGGGGCTGGCGAGCCCCACTGGTCAGCGATGATCTGCGCTGTCTCACGGGCACGGGAGAGGTCGCTGCTGACGATGCGCGCAGCGGCCGGGTCATCGAGCACGCCGCTCAGCCGGTCGGCGGCCTGCCGGGCTTGCTCCCGACCCGTGTCGTTGAGGGGTATGTCGGTACTGCCCTGGATGAGCCGAGCGCGATTCCAGTCGGTCTCGCCATGGCGGATGAGCGTGAGGTGGATCACCTCTCGAGACTACTTGCCAGCTCCCGGTGCCCGGTGGGCGCCAGCCCCTCCAGCAGCGCGGTGAGGGCCTCGGAGGTTCCGCCGTCGATCTTCACGGTTGCGCGAGCATCGGCCCGCGTCTGGCCGCGGTTGATGATCACGATGGGGATGCGGCGTCGTCGTGCTCGTTCGAGCAGGCGGATCCCCGAGTTCACGACGAGCGACGATCCGGCAATGACCAGCGCGTCACTACCCAGGACGAGCTGCTCGGCTTCACGGAATTTCCCGGATGGGATGTACTCGCCGAAGAAGACGACGTCGGGCTTCAGGGTTCCCGCACACACGGAGCAATCCGGCACGACGAACCCTTCGGTCGTCTCGGGCGTCACGTCTCCGTCGGGTCCGAGGGGCAGCTCGTGGGTGGTGACCAGCCACGGGTTGTCGCTCTCGACCCGCGACGAGAGGTCTCGGCGGTCGAAGACCTGACCGCAGCGGGTGCAGAAGACGCGGCGCATCGTGCCGTGCAGCTCAACGACGCGACGGCTTCCGGCGCGCACATGAAGACCGTCGACATTCTGCGTGATGACCCCGGTTGCGATCCCGTGCTCTTCGAGTGCGGCGATGGCGCGGTGCCCGGCGTTGGGTTCCGCCGAGGCGAATCTGCGCCAGCCGAGATGCGAGCCGACCCAGTAGCGGCGACGCGCCTCATCGCTTCCGAGGAACTGCTCGACCGTCATCGGGCGCCGCGCCGGCGCGCCTTTTCCCCGGTAGTCGGGGATGCCGGAATCGGTTGATACTCC
>NZ_JASBSF010000331.1 GCF_030149085.1 Microbacterium sp.
GCAGCGATTCGTCGCGTTCTGAGCTCGTGCGCAGGGCCGGGGGAATCGCTGCCAGGTAGGACTGCAGGTTGCGACGCGTCTCGGCGACGCTGTCGCCCCCGAACTTCTCGAGTACGACCTCAGCGAGCACGAGCGCTGTCATGGCTTCGGCGACCACGCCGGCTGCCGGGACAGCGCACACATCTGATCGCTGGTGGTGCGCGCTAGCGGTCTCGCCGGATGCCACGTCGACCGTGCGCAGTGCGTGCGGGACGGTGGCGATCGGCTTCATTCCGGCGCGAATCCGCAGGACGGTTCCGGTTGACATGCCACCCTCAGTACCCCCGGCGCGATCCGTGGCTCGGGCGATGCCGCCATCGGTCGCGAACAGTTCATCGTGAGCCTCCGAGCCCCGGCGCCGCGCCGTCAGGAAGCCGTCGCCGACCTCGACGCCCTTGATCGCCTGAATGCTCATGAGCGCCTGCGCCAGCTTGCCGTCGAGCCGACGATCCCAGTGAACGTGGCTGCCGAGCCCCGGCGGGAGTCCGAACGCAAGGACCTCGACGACACCGCCGAGGGTATCGCCGGCTTTACGAGCGTCGTCGACTTCGGCGACCATCCGCGCCGAGGTCTCGGGATCGAAGCAGCGCATCAGGTCGGCATCCAGCGCTTCGACATCGTCGGGCGTAGGCAGCGGAGCGTCCCGCGGCGCTTCGACCGGACCGATACCTACCGTGTGAGAGACAAGACGGATTCCGAGCTCGGCGAGGAACGCCCGAGCAATGGCCCCGAGCGCGACACGGGCGGCCGTTTCGCGCGCGCTTGCCCGCTCGAGAATCGGCCGGGCCTCGTCGAACCCGTACTTCTGCATCCCGACGAGGTCGGCGTGCCCGGGGCGGGGACGGGTGAGCGCTGCTCCGCGACCGCGCGACTTCTCGGTCAGTTCGATGGGTTCAGCGCTCATGACCTCGACCCACTTGGGCCACTCGGTATTCGCGATGCGCAGCGCGATTGGGCTGCCCAGGCTCATCCCGTGGACGACGCCGCTGGAGATCGTGAGTTCGTCTTCTTCGAACTTCATGCGCGATCCGCGCCCGTACCCGAGCTTGCGGCGGGCAAGATCAGCCTGGATTTCGGAGCGGGAAATGGGAACGCCAGAGGGAAGACCCTCCATGACGGCGACCAGTTCGGGGCCGTGCGATTCGCCGGCCGTGAGCACGCGGAGCATTGGTCTAGTCTCCCATGAGGCTTGCTCGCATCGCGCCGACAACAGTCGACTCGTCGCGAAGTGGCACTGCCGGATCGCCGCCGACGAAGATCCGCACTTGCAGCACCGCCTGGTGCAGCAGCATCCCTTCTCCCGTATGAATCGGATGACCGGCGCGGAGCCAGGCGGCCTGCAGGGACGTCATCCCTTGCCCGTAGACAACGTCGAACAACGCCCCACCGCCCGATGCCAGCCGATCGGCGCCTGCGTCAGCCACCACAGCACCGCCGGGGAGCGCCGCGATCGTCAGGTCGACAGGTGCAAGCTCAGGCTGCGCGAGAGGGACGCCGCGAACGGTGAGTCCACGCCTGTCGCCGATCTCGCGGAGCCCGGCGACAGCTTCAGGCCGCCGGGCTGCGACCTCGATCTCGTCCGCACCAAGCTCCGTGACAGCCACGAGCGCAGATGTCGCCGTGGCGCCTGCCCCGACGATCCTGACGCGACGCAACTCGGTGATTCCGCACTCGGCGAGAGACCCGACGATGCCGCCGACGTCCGTGTTGAATCCGGAAGGCCCGGCACCGGTCAGCAGAACGGTGTTTACGGCTCCGGTAAGTTCCGCACGCGCATCGCGGGTAACGGATGCCGCAAAAGCCGCTTCTTTGAGTGGATAGGTGACCGACAGGCCGCGGAAGGCGTCGTCGAGCGAGTGCAACTCCGAAGGGAAGCTCTCCGCCGAGACGCGGCGGCGTCCGTAGGACCAATCCAGGCCGAGCGCGCGGTACGCGGCTGCGTGGAGCTGGGGTGACCGACTGTGCTCGATCGGGTCGCCCCAGACCTCCAGACGCGTACGTCGCTGCGTCACCTCAACAGCCTGCGTCGGGGTTGTCCGTACACCACTGGCGCCACTGCTCCACGGCGGCCAGGTGGTCGTCGTAGTTGGTCGTGAAGACCGTCTCGCCGGTGTTGAGGTTCACCGTGACGAAGTACAGCCACGGGCCGTCCTCAGGATGCATCGCCGCGTCGATCGCGAGGTCGCCCGGGTTGGCGATGGGGCCGACTGGCAGTCCATCGATGACGTACGTGTTCCACGGATTGTTGTCGGTGAGAGCCTCGCCCGATGAACTTACTGTGCCGTCATGCAACTCGCCGTAGCCGTACTGAGCCGTCGAGTCCATTTGCAGCTTCATGCCCTGATCGAGGCGGTTCTGGATGACGCGCGAGACCTTGTAGAAATCGGCCTCAAAACGGGCTTCGCGCTGGATGATCGACGCGACGGTGAGGATGCGCTCCCGATCGTCGACGGGTACGCCCGCAGTATCCAAGGACTGAACCGCGCGATCGACGAGCGTCTGAATGACCTGCTGTGCGGTCACGCCAGGGTCGAAGGTGTAGGTCGCGGGGAACAGCCAGCCCTCCAGCGGCTGCCCACCGGCAGCGACGATAGCTTGATTGACGGGCACGCCGTACAGACCCGGGTCGGCCACTGCGGCCTGGAAGTCCTCGAGCGGGATTCCGAGGCTGTCGGAGAGGATCTGGATCGACTGATCGACCGTGAGTCCCTCGCGCAACTGCGCGGTGTTTTCCATCTTGTTGGCGGGATCGAGAATCGCCTCCAGCGCCGCTGCCGACGTCATCTGCTGCTGGAGCCGGAAGACGCCGGGGACGAACGGCGGATTGAGGTCTTCGGCGACGAGGTAGTCGTAGAACGCGTCAGGCGTCTTCGTCACACCTGCCTCGTAGAGCTTGGGTGAGATCGATGCGCCGGTATCCCCCGACACGATCGTGAGGAAGGCTTCGCCGGTGGCGATCCCCGCCTCGTATTCCTGCGGCTCTTCCCAGCCCAGCACCTCGCGGATCTTGTCCTCGTACGTCGACCACACCCACCAGCCGCCTGCCGCAGCTCCGCCGAAGAGCACGAGAACGACGATGAGGGCGATCCATCCGCCGCGTCGGCGACGGCGGCGTTCTGCCGGTGGAGGGGTCATGCCGATGTCATCCGTGGTGCGCTCTCCTGCGAAGAGGTCATCGAGGGTGCCGGTCGGTGCCGGCGCGGGACGCTCCGCGCGAGGGGCGGAGGTCGAGGTCGAGGTGAGGCTTTGTGTTGAGGCCGGCGGCGCTGCGACCGCGGCCCAGAACAGCTCCGGCGGCACATCGTCGTCTGCCGCGGCGGAGCCAGCCGTGCTCGTCGGCTGTGCGGGGAGCTGAGGATCTGACGGCGTGCCGCCGGTCGTGCCGGCGGCACGGGCCTCACGCGCTGCACGCCGTGACGGTGGAGCCGGCGTGGACAATCCCTCGGAAGTTGGAACCGGTGCTGGCGGTTCGGCGTTCTCGGTGGCCTGCTCGTCCGGGTGCTCGGTGGCGCCGCTCCGGGCGGAATTCCCGGTGGTGGGCGCAGGCGGCTCTGACGAGGCCGAGGCTGCACCTCCGGTCCCGCGCGACCGACCGTCCGGGAGTTTTCCGAAGAGATCGGCGAACGGATCGTCGAACGGTGACGAATCGTCGGGCATGTCAGGCAGGCTCCTCGGCGGGGGGTAGTAGCGCACCCGGTGGGCGGCCGGTGCTCTTCTCGATGTCCAACGCCTGCTGCAGCAGCACGACGGCGGCGACCTGATCCACCATGGTACGAGAAGTTCGGGTGGTTTTGCCCGATGCGCGCAGGGCGCTGTGCGCCGAGACCGTGCTCAGGCGCTCATCGAGCATCCGGATCGGAACGGTGATCCGTGCACCCAGCTCGACGGCGAACGCCTCTGCGTCGTCGGTCGAGGCGGTGCGTTCTCCCCGCAGATTGATCGGCAGGCCGACGATGACTTCGATCGGATCCATATCGGATACGAGCTCAGCCAAGCGCCCGATCGTGCCGTCGCCGCGCGCGACAGTCTCGGTCGGCGTCGCAAGCATGCCGTCAGGATCGCACTGGGCGACGCCCACACGAGCCTTCCCGACGTCGACGGCGAGACGGATGCCGCGGCGAAATCCGCTCACGGCCGGGGCAGCCCCGCCACGACGTCATCGAGGGCGCGAGCCAGCGCGCTGACATCGGCGCCACCGCCCTGGGCGAGGTCGTCGCGTCCGCCACCGCCACCGCCGAGTGTCGTCGCGGCAGCCTTTGCCAGGGGGCCGGCCTTCACGCCGAGCGAGCGTGCCGCATCGGTCGTGGCAACGATGACGACCGGTCGGTCATCGACCTCGCCTCCGAGAGCGACGACCGCAGCGTCGGAACCGAGTCGCTCGCGGACCTTCAGCGCGACGGCTCTGAGGTCGTCAGCCGAGCCTGCGCGGCCGAGGTTGGCGGTGACGACCGACAGTGCGCCCACACGACGAGCGCCGGCAACGAGGTCCGGAACCTGCTCGCTCAGAGCTTTCGCCTGCAGCGACGCGATCTTCTTCTCGGCTGCCTTGAGGTTCGCGGCGAGCTCGGCGATGCGCGCCGGCAGCTGATCTCGGGGGGTCTTCAGCGACGAGGTCAGTTGTGAGACGATCGCTCGTTCGGCCGCGAGCTCACGGAACGCATCAGCGCCGACGAGCGCCTCGACACGACGATTGGCGGCGCCGACCGAGGATTCGCCCACGAGGTTGATGAGGCCAACTTCGGCGCTCGTCGCGACGTGGGTGCCACCACACAGCTCGCGCGACCACGGTCCGCCGATGTCGACCATCCGAACGGTGTCGCCGTACTTCTCCCCGAACAGGGCCATGGCGCCGAGCTCTTTGGCTTCGTCGAGCGCGAGGACACGCGTGGTGACCTGCAGATTGTCGCGCACAGCGTTGTTTGCGATCTCTTCGATCTCAGACTTCGTCTCAGGAGAAAGAGCCTGAGTCCACGCGAAGTCGAAGCGCAGGTAGCCGGCGCGGTTCAGCGATCCCGACTGCGTGGCCGATGACCCGAGCGTGTCGCGAAGGGCAGCATGAACGAGGTGGGTCGCGGAGTGCGCCTGTGCTGCCGCGCGGCGGTTGGCGGCATCCACGATCGTGGTCGCAGCCAACCCGACAGCGACCTCGCCACTGGTCACCTCCACTGTGTGACTCACCAGGCCCGGCACCGGCTTTTGCACATCGATGACATCGAGCTGATAGCCGGGACCGACGATGATTCCCTTGTCGGCGACCTGACCACCCGACTCCGCGTACAGTGCCGTCTCGGCGAGGATCACCTCGGCCACCTGACCGGTGGCGGCACGATCGACAGAGACCCCATCTACGAGAACCCCGAGGATGCGGGACTCGGTTTCAAGATCGGTGTATCCCGTGAACGTCGTTTCGCCGAGGGCGCGGAACTCGCGGTAGACCGAATGATCTGCGATGGCGCGCTTGCGCGACTTCGCGTCGGCCTTGGCGCGCTGGCGCTGCTCGTGCATGAGCGAGTCGAAAGCGGCCCGGTCCACAGACAGACCGGCCTCTTCGGCGATCTCGAGCGTGAGGTCGATCGGAAAACCGTAGGTGTCATGCAGCAGGAACGCCTCGGAGCCGGCGATCTCGGCTTTGCCGGAGCTCTTGGTCTCAGCCACAGCAAGATCGAGGATCGTCGATCCTGCTGCGAGCGTACGAAGGAACGTCTCTTCCTCGGCGACCGCCGCGGACTCCAGCCGGTCGTAGTCGGTAGCGAGAGTCGGGTAGGCGGGAGCCATGGCATCCCGCGACGCGGCGAACAGCTCGCGGAACGTCGGCGCGTCGACACCGAGCAGGCGCATCGCACGAACCGTGCGGCGCATGAGGCGGCGGAGGATGTAGCCACGTCCCTCGTTCGAGGGGCGGACCCCGTCGGAGAGCAGCATGAGCGAGGAACGAACGTGATCGGCGACAACGCGGAATCGCACGTCATCCTCGTGGACGGCACCGTAGGTGCGGCCCGACAGCGCGACGGCGAGATCGAGCACAGGGCGCACCTGATCGGTCTCGTACATGTTGTCGACGCCCTGCTTGATGAACGCGACCCGCTCCAGGCCCACGCCGGTGTCGATGTTCTTCTGCGGGAGCTCGCCCACCACATCGAAATCGACTTTGGACCGAACGTTCGTGATCGCGTACTGCATGAACACGAGGTTCCAGATCTCGGTGAACCGGCTGTCATCGACTGCCGGTCCCCCGTCCGGGCCGTACGCCGGTCCCCGGTCGAAATAGATCTCGGAACAGGGCCCCGCGGGGCCCGGTTGACCGGTCGACCAGTAGTTGTCTTCCTTGCCGAAGCGCTGGATACGCTCATCGGGAAGCCCGGCGATCTTCTTCCAGAGCCCGGCTGCCTCGTCATCGTCCTCGTACACGGTGACCCAGAGGTCGCGCTCGGCGAAGCCGAGGCCGCCGGCCGACTCGGGCGAGGTCAGCAGTTCCCAGGCGTATTCGATGGCGCCAGCTTTGAAGTAGTCGCCGAACGACCAGTTCCCCAGCATCTGGAAGAACGTTCCGTGGCGTGCGGTCTTGCCGACCTCTTCGATGTCGTTGGTGCGGATGCACTTCTGCACGTCAGCAGCGCGAGGGTAGGGCGCAGGAACGACCCCGGTGAGGTAAGGAATGAAGGGCACCATTCCCGCGACGGTAAAAAGCAGTGACGGGTCGTCGGTGACCAGCGATGCGCTCGGAACGATGACGTGATCGTTCTTCTCGAAGTAGTCGAGGTAGCGCTGGGCGATCTCAGCGGTCTTCATCGGGTTTCCTTTGCACGGGTGAACGGCATCGCCCGGCCCGGGCGACGCACGCACGCATTGAGATCAGTCGGTGAACTTCTTGGCGGCGTCTTTCGCTGCGTCGGCGGCATCGCCGGCAGCGTCCGTCACGGCCTCGGTCACGGCGTCGACGGTCGCGGATGCCGAATCCACGGCATCTTCGACGATCCCGACAATCCGGGCTTCCTGCTCACGATACGCATCCGCGATCCGGTCGGTGAACTGCGAGATACGCGCATCCACCTCGGCGAGCAGTTCGTGTCCGCGCGGATCCTTGTTGACGTAATGGGCGGCGACGAAACCCCCGGCAAGCCCCAGTGCGAACCACAGCAGGTTTTTCATGCGCTCACTCCCTTTCCGCGACGGCGGCTCATTCCATCGTAGGCGAGAACAGCGAAGGGCGCCGGGTCTCCCCGACGCCCTTGCCAACGCGCGGCTTAGCGCGCCGCGCAACGGTGCTTAGCGCGCCGCGTAACAGTGCTGTTGGCCGCTTCGCGGCTGTACTACGCGCCGCTTAGCGCGCCGCGTAGTACTCAACGACGAGCTGAACGTCACAGACCACAGGAACCTCGACGCGCTTGGGGCGACGCACGAGACGGGCGTGGAGCTTGTCGAGCTCGACCTCGAGGTAGCCCGGAACCGGGGGCAGAACCTCTGCGTGTCCGCCGGCTGCGGCGACCTGGAACGGCTCGAGGCCTTCGCTCTTCGCCTTGACGTGGATGAGCTGGCCGGGTACGACACGGAACGACGGACGGTCGACCGTCTTGCCGTCGACGAGGATGTGGCGGTGCACGACGAGCTGACGGGCCTGCGCCGTGGTGCGGGCGAAACCGGCACGAAGCACAAGCGCGTCCAGGCGCATCTCGAGCAGCTCGACCAGGTTCTCACCGGTCAGGCCGTCCTTGCGGCGGGCCTCGTTGAACGCGATACGAAGCTGCTTCTCGCGGATGCCGTACTGCTCGCGCAGACGCTGCTTCTCACGGAGGCGAACGGCGTAGTCGCTGTCGGCCTTGCGCTTGGTGCGGCCGTGCTCGCCCGGTGCGTAGGGGCGCTTCTCGAGGTAACGAGCAGCCTTGGGGGTCAGTGCGACGCCGAGGGCACGCGACATGCGCACCTTGCGGCGATCCTGGGACTTCGTAGGCACGAAGGATTCCTTCCGATGACATGGCCGCGTCTTTCGCGGCTCATGGACGTATCCCGCACTCCGCCTCGATTCGCACGTCGCAGCGCACCGAAGGGGTTTTTCTCGAGTGTGGGGATATCCGAAAACTCGGTTCCGAACCGAACAAGTCTACCAGAGCGGTCAGTAGGCGCCGGAAGCGGCACCCGAGCCAGGTTCGTCAGGTCTGCCGAGAATGCGGCGGATACGGCTCCACCGCGCCGCGATCTCCCGCTCTGCGCCGCGCGCGGTCGGGTGATAATAGCTGCGGTCACGAAGTGCGTCGGGAAGATACTGCTGCGCAACCACCCCGCGCTCGTCGTCGTGGGGATAGCGGTAGCCCTTCCCATGTCCGAGCCGCGCGGCCCCCGGATAGTGAGCGTCACGCAGATGCGGCGGCACCCGACCGCCACCGCCCTGGCGTACGTCGGCGATTGCGGCATCGATAGCCAGATACGCGGCGTTGGACTTGGCAGTCGTTGCCAGGTAAACCGTCGCCTCGGCGAGGGGAATGCGCCCCTCGGGGAAACCGATGAGTTGGACGGCATCCGCAGCCGCAACGGCAAGCGGAAGCGCCTGGGGATCTGCGAGGCCGATATCCTCGGCGGCTGAAATGATCAGGCGGCGCGCGATGAAGCGAGGGTCCTCCCCCGCCTCGATCATGCGCGCGAGGTAGTGCAGCGCGGCATCCGGATCCGATCCGCGGATCGACTTGATGAACGCACTGATCACGTCGTAGTGCTCGTCGCCCTGACGGTCATAGCGAAGGAGTGCACGGTCGACAGCCTGCGCAACGTGCTCGGCGGTGATCGTGCCAACTGCCTCGTCAGCTTCCGGTTCGGCAAGTGACGCCGCCGCCTCCAGGGCAGTCAGAGCGCGGCGGGCATCCCCGGAAGCGAGCCGCACCAGGGCAGCCCGTGCCTCATCGGTCAGGTTTACCGCACCGGCAAGCCCGCGCGCATCAGAGACCGCTCGATCGATGAGTCCAGCGAGATCGGCATCCGTCAGCGGCTGCAGGGTCAACAGCAGTGACCGGGACAGCAAAGGGGAAACCACGGAGAACGACGGATTTTCGGTGGTTGCTGCGATCAAGACGACCCAGCCGTTCTCGACGCCCGGCAGCAGGGCATCCTGCTGCGCCTTCGTGAATCGGTGGATTTCATCGAGAAAGAGGATCGTCGAGGTTCCGTAGAGATCGCGCTGCGTGAGGGCATCCTGCATGACCTCGCGAACGTCTTTGACACCGGCGGTGACAGCCGAAAGTTCGACGAAGCGGCGGCCTGATGAGCGCGCGACAGCCTGGGCGAGGGTGGTCTTGCCGGTGCCCGGTGGCCCCCAGAGGATGACGGATGTCGCGGCTCGTGAGCCACCATCGGGGTCGGCAAGCACGACGAGCGGCGCACCCGGTCGAAGCAGATGCTGCTGACCAGCTACCTCGTCGAGGGAGGTCGGTCGCATTCGTACCGGTAGCGGGGTCTGCCCCGAGAAGAGCCCCGCCGTAGTCGCCATAGGTCCCAGGCTAGCCGCGCGGCACGACATCGCTACAGCATCGACTCCTGGTCGCGGCAGCGCTGCGTATTAGGCTTAAGCGTCCATCCCCCCGCAGGCGGCTCCGCCGCATTGAGGTGCCTTCCGTGTCAGACACAGCTTCGTCCTCCACCCCCGTCGATCAGCCCTGGGGCCGCGTCGATGATGACGGCACGGTTTCGGTGCGCGAAGGCGACCAGTGGCGGGTCGTCGGCCAGTATCCCGACGGTACCGCCGAGGAGGCCCTGGCCTACTACGAGCGGAAGTTCGCCGACCTCGCATCGGAGGTCACGCTGCTGGAAGTTCGCCACCGCCGTGGCGGTGCCAGTGCCGCCGATCTGCGCGCGACGGCGGCAACCCTCAGCGGGAAGATCTCCGGAGCATCCGCGGTCGGCGACCTTGCGGCCTTGAGCGCCCGCGTCGATGCTCTCACTGCGTCGCTGACCGAAGCGAGTGCCGCTGAAGCGGCCCAGGCGCGTGAGGCCGTCGATGCCGCGATCGCCGAGCGGACGCAGCTCGTCGAGCAGGCCGAGGCGATCGCCGCACGGGACCCGAAGACCGTGCAATGGAAGACAGCCTCGGCTGAGATGAGTTCGCTGTTCGACCAGTGGCAGTCGCACCAGCAGAACGGGCCGCACCTTCCCAAGTCGGTCTCGCAGTCGCTATGGAAGAGGTTCCGGGACGCTCGGGCCACCGTCGACAAGCACCGCCGAGAGTTCTATGCCGAACTCGACGAGGCTCACAAGGCCGTACGCGAACGCAAGAACCGGTTGGTTGAGCGCGCGGAGGCGCTGGCGCCGCGCGGCGAAGACGGGATCGGCGCCTACCGTGACCTTCTGAACGAGTGGAAGGCCGCAGGCCGCGCCGGCAAGAAGGTCGATGACGCCCTGTGGGCACGATTCAAGGCGGCAGGCGATGCGCTCTATTCGGCACGTGCGGGTCGCGAGGCCGCGGAGGTCGAAGCCTCGAAGGAGAAGATCGAGGCGAAGCGCGAGCTCATCGAGCGCGCTCGTCCCATTCTCGACATGGCGGATCTTGCCGCCGCACGCAGCGCTCTCACCGCGATTCAGCGGTCGTGGGATGACATCGGTCGGATCTTCCCCCGCGAGCAGGAACGTGCTCTCGACGACGAACTGCGCAAGATCGAGGTGTCGGTTCGTGCGCGGGAGGATGCCGAGTGGACCCGCAACAACCCGGAGACGACGGCGCGCGCAAATGACATGACGCGCCAGCTCTACGACGCGATCGAGAAGCTCGAGGCCGAGCTTGCCGAAGCCACCGCCCGCAAGGATCAGCGCGCGATGAAGAAGGCAAACGAGGCGCTCGACGCTCGACGGGCATGGCTTCGCGCCCTCGAGGGCTGACCAGGACTTCTCCACAGACTGAGACGAGCGCACCGTCGACCGAGTCTGCCCCGGGCAGACTGCGGGGATGACCTCGCCGTTCCTGTACTTCGTCGACGAGCGGCTCTCGCTCGCTGAACTGTCGGCCGCGCGGCTCGACGGTCACCTCATCGAGGTGGACGCCGCGTATATGCCTGCCGACACCGTGGAGACGCCGAGTGCCCGAGCTGCATCTCTCGGACGCTTGCTTCGCGACCTGATGGCAGCGACACACCTCTCGGCAGCATGGGTGTACGGTGCCATCAGCGACCCGCCGGCCAGGCATACCGTGCAGCGAGCGGTGCCGCACCGCATCCACGGGGTCATCCATCGCCGGCTCCACTACCGCGACAGCTACCTCCCCGAGGCCGACCTCTGCCGCATCGGTGGGGTGCTCGTCACGACGCCGGCACGCACGGCTGCAGACCTTGCCCGCGTCGGCGACACCGACCACGGAGCAGCCCTCAACGGCTTCGCGCGAGATCCTGAGACCCTCCGGGCGGGGATCAACTGGTTGGAGAACGCCGGCACGGTCCCACACAAAGTGCGGGCTCTCGAGATACTGCGCTCCCGGGAAATCTACGAGGAGGTCACGCGGTAGACGTCGTAGACGGCGTCGATGCGGCGAACAGCGTTAAGGACGCGGTCCAGATGCACGATGTCACCCATCTCGAAGACGAAGCGGCTCAGGGCGAGGCGGTCGTTCGTCGTGGACACCGACGCCGACAGGATGTTCACATGGTGCTCGCTGAGCACACGGGTCACGTCACTGAGCAGACCCGACCGGTCGAGAGCCTCGACCTGAATCTGCACGAGGAACACGCTCTTGGTCGTCGGTGCCCACTCGACCTCGATGAGACGCTCGGGGTCTGAGCGCAGCGAGGCCACGTTCGTGCAGTCCGCGCGGTGGACCGAGACGCCGCTCCCCCGCGTCACAAAGCCGAGGATCTCGTCGCCGGGAACCGGAGTACAGCACTTCGCGAGCTTGACCAGGATGTCGGGCACGCCGCGCACGAGGACGCCCGAGTCCCCTGCTCGCGGCTGGCGCGAGCGCCCGACGTGCGGGAGGTCGATTGGGCCCGTTGCGGTGTCGTTGGAGGCGCTGACCAGCGCCGTCACCTTCTCGATGACGGATTGGGTCGAGACGTGTCCTTCGCCCACAGCTGCGTAGAGCGCGGAGACGTCTTCGTAGCGCAAACCGTGGGCGACCTCGCTCAGGGTGTCCTGATTCATGAGCCGCTGAAGCGGCAGATTCTGGCGTCGCATCGCGCGCGCGATCGACTCCTTGCCCTGTTCGATCGCCTCTTCGCGCCGCTCCTTCGTGAACCACCCGCGGATCTTGCTGCGGGCCCTGGTGCTCTTGACGAAGCTCAACCAATCTTGACTGGGCCCGGCATCCGGGTTCTTCGACGTGAACACCTCGACGACATCGCCGCTCTTGAGCTCTGATTCGAGGGGAACAAGGCGCCCGTTGACCTTCGCGCCCATCGTGCGGTGACCGACTTCGGTGTGCACCGCGTAGGCGAAATCCACGGGAGTGGCCCCTGCTGGAAGCCCGATCACACGACCCTTGGGCGTGAAGACGTAGACCTCCTTGGCACCGATCTCGAAGCGCAGCGAGTCGAGGAATTCCCCGGGGTCGGCGGTCTCTGCCTGCCAGTCCGAAATCCGCGCGAGCCAGGCGAGATCCGCGTCGACGGCCTTGTCGTCGACCTTCCCGCCGGCCATCCGTTCCTTGTACTTCCAGTGCGCCGCCACACCGTACTCGGCCTGCTGGTGCATCTCGTGGGTGCGGATCTGGATTTCGACGGTGCGCCCCTCGGGGCCGATCACCGTCGTGTGCAGCGACTGATACAGGTTGAACTTCGGCGTCGCGATGTAGTCCTTGAACCGCCCCGGGAGCGGCGTCCACCGGGCGTGAATGGCACCCAGCACGGCGTAGCAATCCCGCACGGACGCCACGAGAATCCGGATGCCGATGAGGTCGTAGATGTCGTCGAACTCGCGACCCCGCACCACCATCTTCTGGTACACGGAGTACAGCTGCTTGGGGCGGCCGAGCACGCGCCCGCGGATGCGGAGCTCACGCAGATCGGAGTCGACTGCGTCGACCACGTTCTGCAGGTACTTCTCACGCTGCGGCGTGCGCTGCTTGACGAGGCTCTCGATCTCGGCGTAGAGCTTCGGGTGCAAAACCGCGAACGAGAGGTCTTCCAGCTCGGACTTGATCGTCTGGATACCCAGGCGATGCGCGAGCGGCGCGTAGATCTCGAGGGTCTCTGTCGCCTTCTTCCGGGCCTTCTCGGGCGGAACGAAGCCCCAGGTCCGGGCGTTGTGCAACCGGTCGGCGAGTTTGATGAGCAGAACACGGATGTCGCGAGACATCGCAACGATCATCTTGCGCACGGTCTCGGCCTGGGCACTCTCGCCGTACTTGACCTTGTCGAGCTTGGTCACACCGTCGACGAGCATCGCCACCTCGTCGCCGAACTCGGCAGTGAGTGCGTCAAGTGAGTAGCCGGTGTCCTCGACGGTGTCGTGCAGGAGCGCGGCGGCCACGGCCTTGGGTCCGAGGCCCAGATCTGCGAGGATCTGGGCTACCGCCAAGGGATGCGTGATGTAGGGCTCGCCGCTTTGGCGCTTCTGTCCCGCATGGGCGCGGTCCGCGATCGCGTACGCACGTTCGATGATCGCCAGGTCACCCTTGGGATGGTGCGTGCGGACGGTGCGCAAGAGCTTCTCGACGTCGTCGCGGCGCGCGGCCCGCGAGAAGATGCGCGGAACGAGCCGCAACAGCGACGAAGAGCCCGCAGGTACGCTCTGGGCGGGCGGGACGGTCTCGGTCACCCGATAGCCCTCCCTTCGCTGGAGCCCATATCCTACGCCGCGGTTGAGGCGATCAGGCCGAAGCTACCGCCTGTTCGCGGGCAGCGATGACGCGCTGATCGCGCTGGCGGATGGGCGCCTCGCCCTCGCGGAACAGCGAGAACAGCGGTGCCGCGACGAACAGCGTCGAATAGGCCGCCACGATGATCCCGACGAAGATCGACAGCGAGATATCGGTCAGCGTCTCGGCGCCGAGCCAGAATGCACCGATGAAGAGGATCGCACCGACCGGCAGGATCGCAACGACGGTGGTGTTGATCGAGCGCACCAGCGTCTGATTGACAGCCAGGTTCACCGACTCGCCGAAGGTTCGACCCGATATCTCTCCGTCTTCGGACGTGTTCTCGCGGACCTTGTCGAACACGACAGTCGTGTCGTACAGCGAGTACGCGAGGATCGTGAGGAACCCGATGACTGCCGCGGGAGAGATCTCGAAGCCGAAGAGCGCGTAGATCCCGACCGTAATCACCAGCACGTCGACGAGGCCGATGATCGCCGCCGCAGACATCTTCCAGGTGCGGAAGTACAGCGCAAGGATGATGAACGTCAGCGCGAGGAAGATCGCAAGACCCCACAGCGACTGGCGCGTGACATCCTGACCCCAACTCGGGCCGATGAACGAGGTGGTCACTTCGCTCGCGTCGACGCTGTAAGCCTCGGCAAGCGCTGCCGCAACATCTCGCGTCTCGGCGTCCGTCATCTGGTCCGTTTGGACACGAACGGTCTCAGCTCCAACGGTTGCAACCTTGGTCGTCGCGCCGGGCACGACGGACTGCACAGCTGCGGTCGCGATCAACTGATCGGGGTTGGTGACTCCCGAAACGGTGAACTGCGATCCACCCGTGAACTCGATCGAGAACTGAATCGGCCGGATGAAGGGCACGAGTGCTGAGCCGATCACCAGGACCGCGGCGATGATGAACCACAGTCGCCGCTTGCCGACGAACGGGAAGGAGGTCTTGCCGCTGTACAGGTCGTTTCCGAGCTGGTTGAGAGAGCGCATCAGGGGGTGTCCTCTCCCTCGGTGGGCTGGGTAGACCCGGGTGTGCGAGACTCGGCGAGCTTGCGCTCGGCTATCGTCTGGCGACGCGCGGCTTCGCCCCGCGACCGGGACGCCCGCTTCTCGGCTGCCGTCTTGGGCGTCACAACCGGCGCGCGGAACTGCGCGCGGCCCCGGTAGACCGCGCCGAGCGCGTCGGGATCGAGGCCCGACAGCGGGTGGCCGGACGAGAAGAATCGCGTTCGAGCCAACAGCTGCATCACCGGGTGGGTGAACAGGATGAAGATGAGGACATCGATCGCCGTTGTGAGCCCGAGAGTGAACGCAAAGCCCTTCACCGTCGCATCCGCAAGGATGTACAGCACGACAGCGGCAAGGATGTTGATCGACTTCGAGATGTAGATCGTGCGCTTTGCCCGCGACCAGCCGTCTTCGACGGCGCCCGTGATCGACTTGCCGTCTCGCAGTTCGTCTCGAATGCGTTCGAAGTAGACGATGAACGAGTCAGCGGTGAACCCGATTGACACGATCAGACCGGCCACACCCGCGAGCGAGAGTCGGAAGCCCATGCGCCAGCCGAGGATCAGCAGCATCACGTAGGTGAGAACCGCCATCACCACCAGGGATGCGATGATCACGAACCCGAGTGCGCGATAGACGATCAGCGAGTAGATGGCGACCAAGGCGAGGCCGATGAGACCGGCGATCAGACCGATCTGCAGCTGCTGCGATCCTAGGGTTGCCGAGATCGTGTCAGAGCTCACGACGGCGAAACTCAGCGGCAGGGCGCCGTACTTGAGCTGGTCAGCCAGGACCTTCGCCGTCTCCTGGGTGAAGGTGCCGCTAATGCTCGGCTGCCCGTCGAGGATGACGCCGTTCATCGAGGGCGCAGTCAGTACGTAGCCGTCGAGGACGAACGCGAACTGGTTGAGCGGTGGCGTTGCACCATACAGTCTCTGGCTGATCTGACCGAACGTCTCGGTTCCCGCTTCGTCGAAACGAAGGTTGACGACCCACTGTCCGGAGGTCTGCTCAAGTCCACTGGTCGCATCCACAATCGACGACCCGTCGAGCTCTACCGGCCCGAGGATGTACTTGACCGTCCCGTTGGCATCACAGGTGATGAGGGGCTCGTCGGTCGGTGCGTTAGCGGGATCATTGGCCGGATCGGCGCAGTTGTACGCGAGGAACTCGGCCTGGAGCGCAGGAGTGATCCACGCGGGGTCGCTCCCGTTCGTGGGCTCCACCGTGGGCGTGGATTCGAGTGCCGGATCCGGCGTGGGGTACGGAGTGGACTCGCCGTCATCGCCCACGAAGCTTGTCGCCGGAGATCCGGAGTAGAGAACCGCACGCAACTGCAGCTGCGCTGACGCCTCAATGCGCTGCCGCGTCTCTTCGTCAGCTTGACCAGGAATCTGGACGACGATGTTCTTGCCACCTTCTGTGGTGACGTCGGCTTCGCCGACACCGGATGCGTCAACGCGCTGCCGGATGATCGTGACGGCCTGATTCATCTGCTCGGCCGACGGATTCGTCCCGTCTGCAGTCTGCGCTTCGAGGATGATCTGGGTGCCACCTTGAAGGTCGAGAGCGAGCTCAGGGGTCCACGAGCTCGCGTTGAAAACGTAGACGCCGAGGGCGTTGATGCCGAACAGTACCGCCGTGATCGTCAGCAGGCCGGTGAGGGCCCGCCAGGCACGGCGAACAGGAGTGGATGCGGCCACGGGATGCTCTCGGGAAGGATCAGGCGTTGGGCTTGGTGTCGCCGTCACGCCCGTCGGCGTCGGTCTCTGCTGCCGGCTCCGCGTCCGGGGTCACAGCGTCCGACGACTCGCCGTCGTGGGTCTCGTGATAGTTGTCGACGATGTCGTCGAACCCGTCATCGGTTTCGTCCTCGACCTCGTCAGCCGGGGTGATGACACGAAGAATTGCCTGGCTGTGCACCTTGATGTCAACACCGGGAGCGATCTCGACCACCGCAGGCTGGTCGAGGTTGTCGGGGTCGAACTCCACGATCGTGCCGTAGAGGCCACCCTGCAGCAGTACCTCGGCTCCCGGAACGGTCTGGCGAGCCTTCTGAGCCTGCTCCTCGCGTTGCTTCTTCATGCGGCGACTGGAGTTCCAGAACATGAACACCAGGAGGGCGCCCAGCAGGATGAGCAGACCGTAGTTGAGGAAGAAATCCTGGAAGTTCATGAAGAGGGGCGCCTTTCGGGTGCGGCCGCGCAGACGTCGGGCCGCGTGGGGTCAAAGCCTCCAGGAATTATAGGTCATCGAATCTCAGCGTCTGATCGGCATGACGCACGCCGAGGTGCGCGTAGGCGTCGGGAGTTGCCACGCGCCCGCGCGGCGTACGCCCCATGAATCCGATCCGCACGAGGTAGGGCTCGATGACGGACTCGATGGTGTCTGCCTCTTCCCCGACGGTCACGGCGAGCGTGTTGAGTCCGACCGGCCCCCCGTGGAAACGGCGCACAAGCGCCTCCAGGACAGCGCGATCAAGTCGGTCGAGCCCGATCGCGTCGACGTCGTAGAGGTCGAGGGCTGCGTCTACGGATGCTGCGGTGGCGCTTCCCCCGTGGACCACGACGTAGTCACGGACTCGTCGCAGCAGACGGTTGGCGATGCGCGGGGTTCCTCGCGAACGCCGGGCGATCTCGGCACGGGATTCGGCTGGCAGCGGAACATCAAGCATCCGGGCCGACCGCTCGAGGACGCGTTCGAGCTCTTCGGGCTCGTAATACTCGAGGTGCGCGGTGAATCCGAAGCGGTCGCGCAGCGGGTTGGGGAGCAGGCCCGCGCGCGTCGTGGCGCCCACGAGCGTGAACGGGGCCAGATCGAGCGGGATGCTCGTCGCGCCGGCCCCTTTGCCGACCATGATGTCGATCCGGAAGTCTTCCATCGCGAGGTAGAGCATCTCTTCAGCAGAGCGCGCCATGCGGTGGATCTCATCGATGAAGAGCACCTC
>NZ_JASBSF010000334.1 GCF_030149085.1 Microbacterium sp.
GCTAATGCGATGCTACGACACCCGTGTTAACGCCAGGACACAAGGAGATTCCGGGAAAGCTCGCTACGCACGGTGTGCACCGATACGGGGATGGCCCGCCCGGGGTGCATGGTTCACACCGGGGTGACCAAGGGAATTGGGCCCGGCTTGTATCGTGTCGTGCTCGTGTCCGGTCGCCGCAGGCCTCGGGCGGTGCGGAGCACATCGTCCCGCGATGCATACCAGCTGGGGCGCATGCCAAGCCCCAGCCAGATTGCCTCGTAGCCGCTATCGACTCGTTCGACGTAGGCAACCAGACGTGCTGCGTCGTGCTCGTCAATGTTGGTGTCGCACAGCCGCCACGCTGATCCGTCGAGCGGTTCGAACACCAGATTCTGTTGATCGACAGTGATCATCTGAACCTCCGAACCAACAATGCGCCCTCGCCGCGCGCTTCACCAGCCCCTGACCGATCTTCGTGGTTGACGTTCGGTTGAGTCCCAGCAATCCGGCGCACCTCGGCTACGGCACCTGCATCGGTCACCGCGTCGGGGTTGTTGTGCTTAGCCTGGCGTTTCCGGGAGGTTGCGGTTGCAGGCCTGGAAGTACCAGAAGTCTGCGTCCGCTTCGGCCCGGAGCCACGCTTCCTCGAGGTAGGCCAGTTGCGCTCGCAGCGCGTGGACTTCGTAAGCGCTCTTGAGCCAGAGATCGATGAGCCGGGTCATGTGCGGACTGGCGGAGAAGCAATATTGAAGGTTGCGCTATTCGCAAGCACGCGTCGATCCGCTCATGCCTTTGAGCGACAGCTAGCTGTATGAGGCCAGCACGTTGTTGACGTGCGTCGGCGTCGCCAGTGCGGGTGGTTGTCCGTCGTGTGCGCCGTGGGGTCGGTGGTAGTTGTAGTGCTGGTTCCAGACATCGAGTGCTGCGGCGCGTTCGTGTTCTGAGCGCCAGGTGCGTGCGTAGAGGAACTCCTCGGCGAGGATGCGGTTGTAGCGTTCGATCTTTCCGTTGTGTCGCGGCGTGTAGGGCGTGATGCGCTGGTGTCGGCTCTCGCCCATGGCAGCAGCGAATGCGCTGGCCCGGTAGCAGGCGCCATTGTCGGTCACGATGCGCTCAATGTGGGTGATGCCGTGCGCGGCGAACCATGCTCTCGCGCGATCGAGGAACGCAACTGCGGTCACTGCTTTCTCATCGGACAGTGCTTCCGTGTAGGCGAGTCGGGAGTATCCGTCGATCGCAGAGTGGAGAAACACGTATCCAGTCTTGGCACCTCTCTTCTTCGTCCGCGCGACCTTCTTTGCTTCGATGCTGCCCTTGCCGTGCACGCGCCAGCCGCCGCCGTCCGGGATGCGTCCTGTCTTCTTCACGTCGATGTGCATCATGTGTCCGGGGCGCTCAGCGACGATCTTCTGCGGTTCTCGGTTCGTTGCACCGGTCGGGTCGATGATCTTCCGGCGATTCAGCCCGAGGTGTGCGAGTAGGCGCGTGACCGTGCGGCGGCTGACGGAAATGCCACGCTGATCCAGCTCGAACGCGATACGTGAGGCTGACCACTTGTGATGGCGTCGCATGGCTTCGATCATCACCACGACTTCGTTCCGCGTTGCCGTTGGCTGACGGATTGGGGTAGACGCACGATCATGCAAGCCGACCTCACCGAATCGGCGGTATCGTCCGACCCATTTGGATGCGGTGGCTCGGGAGATGCCCATCTCGGCGGCGACATGCGCGAGGGGTCGAGTCCGACAGCGTTCGATAAGTCGGCGACGACCCTCGACCGTCAATGGCGAGTTCGCATGCGTCACTTGACCACTTCTCTCTCGGCGGGTGCGACCAGTCGAAGAACGGGAATGGCGAGCAGCAATGCGGCTGCGGTTACGATGACGGCCACCCACACCGGCCCGAGCGCGCCGGGCATTACACCGAGTGCGGCAGCGGCGAGGACTGGACCTGCTGCTGCACCGACGTTGAGTGCCGCGGTCGCATACGAACCCGCCATGGTGGGCGCACTCGCCGCCGCATAGAGCACTCGCGTGATCAGCGTGCTCCCGACAGCGAACCCCAACACCCCCTGAGCGAATACGAGCCCGAGCAGGGCAACGGGGTTCGTCGCGAAGAGCGCCAACGCGACCCACCCGAGCACAAGAACGCTTCCACCGCCCACGATGACGATTCCGGGTCGGGCATCCGACAGGCGTCCCGCAACGGTGACTCCGATGAAGGAGCCGACGCCGAAGAGCACAAGCGCTACCGACACCCACCACTGGCTCATGCCGGCGGTAT
>NZ_JASBSF010000343.1 GCF_030149085.1 Microbacterium sp.
GGCGGCACCTACAACCTCTTCAAGTACACGCTCGCCAAGCTCGGCATCGAGACGACGTTCGTCGAGAACCAGGACGACCCCGAGGAATGGCGTCGCGCCGTCCGCCCCAACACCAAGCTCTTCTTCGCCGAGACCATCGGCAACCCGAAGATCAACGTGCTCGACATCCGTTCGGTCTCGGCCGTCGCACACGAGAACGGCGTGCCGCTGATCGTCGACAACACGATCGCCACCCCGTTCCTCATCCGTCCCCTTGAGCATGGCGCCGACATCGTCATCCACTCGGCGACGAAGTTCCTCGGCGGTCACGGCACCACCATCGGCGGCATCATCGTCGACGGCGGAAAGTTCGCCTGGTCGCAGAACGTCGAGAAGTTCCCCGGTCTGACCGAGCCGGACCCCTCCTACCACGGCGCGTCCTACACGACCGCGGTCGGCGACGGCATCGCCTACATCATCAAGGCGCGCGTGCAACTGCTGCGCGACCTGGGTTCGTCCATCTCCCCGATCAGCGCCTGGCTGCTGCTGCAGGGCATCGAGACGCTCTCGCTGCGTATTGAGCGTCACGTGCAGAACGCGCAGGAGATCGCCGAGTGGCTCGAGAGCCAAGATGACGTGGCGAGCGTGAACTACTCGGGTCTTCCCACCTCGCCCTGGTACGCGGCGGCCAACACCTACGCACCCAAGGGCGTCGGCGCGGTCCTGTCGTTCGAGCTCAAGGGCGGTGTCGACGCCGGTCGCGCGTTCGTCGACTCGCTCGAGCTGTTCAGCCACCTGGCCAACATCGGTGACGTGCGCTCGCTCGTGATCCACCCGGCATCCACGACCCACTCGCAGCTCACGCCCGAGCAGCAGCTCACGGCGGGCGTTACGCCGGGCCTCGTTCGCCTCTCGGTCGGTCTCGAGAACATCGAGGACCTGAAGGCTGACCTCGCCCAGGCCCTCGCAGCGGCCCGCAGCGTCGGAGCCGCAGCTAACGCCTGACCTGCATCTCGCACCCGAAGGGTCGCAACACGCCGCACGGATCCCCGATCCAGCGGCAAGTTGCGACCCTTCGGCGTTCGAGTCTGGACGCGGGAAACGTCACATTGCGACGGATGCCGGGGCGGACCCGCGAGAATAGGCGAATGGACTGGCAGACCTCGGAAGACACGGTGCCCTCATCGCCCGTGACCGAGGCCGACGCGCGCCTACTGCTGGGCAGGCCCCCGGCGACAGGCGCCTGGCGTGATGGCGACCCCGCCGGCGACCGCCGCTTCGCCGCGTTCGGCGCGTTCCGGACGGAGGGCGGCGCCGAGCTTCCCGCCTACCGCCTCGCATTCGAGACGTGGGGCGAACTCTCCCCCACGCGGGACAACGCGATCCTTATTCTCCACGCGCTGACCGGCGACTCGCACGTGCGCGGACCAGCAGGCCCGGGGCATCCCACCGACGGCTGGTGGGACGGGATCGTCGGGCCCGGAAGCGCCATCGACACGAACCGGTGGTTCGTCGTGGCTCCGAACATGCTGGGCGGATGCCAGGGCTCGACCGGACCTGCGACGATCGCCCCCGACGGGTACGAATGGGCGGCTCGCTTCCCGTACCTCACGATCCGCGACCAGGTCCACGCGCAACGGCAGCTCGCCGACGCTCTCGGCATCGACGTGTGGGCAGCTGTCATCGGCGGATCGATGGGTGGGATGCATGCGCTCGAGTGGGCGATCGAGTACCCCGACCGGCTCGAGCGGGTCGCTGTACTGTCTGCTCCCCCGGCGAACACCGCCGACCAGATAGCCCTCAATTCGGTGCAGCTCGAGGCAATCCGGGTCGACCCACGCTTCCAGGGCGGCGAGTACTACGATGCGGCCGACGGCGACGGACCGCATCGCGGGCTCGCTCTTGCACGGCGCATGGCCCTGCTCAACTACCGTTCCCCCACCGAGCTCAACCAGCGTTTCCAGCGCTCCTGGCAGTCAGAGGTCAGCCCTCTGGGCGACGGTGGCCGGTTCGCGGTCGAGTCGTACCTCGATTTCCACGGCAACCGCTTTACGCGCCGCTTCGATGCGAACACCTACATCACGCTCGTGGAGGCGATGAACTCCCACGACGTCGGCCGCGATCGCGGGGGCATCGAAGATGCCCTGTCTCGCGTGAGCGCCACCGCGCTCGTCGTCGGCATCGACAGTGACAGGCTCTTCCCCATCGAGGGACAACATCGCATCGCCCGCGGCATCCGCACCACTCTCGACGGCGATCAGGCAGCGGTCATCTCGAGCGACTTCGGCCACGACGGCTTCCTCATCGAGACGCCGACAGTGAGCACCCATCTTCGCCGGCTCCTGGAGAGCTGATCGCGGAGTCCGGCGGTGTCAGTCCTCGTTACTGAGGGCCTGCTCGAGGCGCTCAAGCTTTCCGTCGAGTTCGCCGGTATAGCCCGGGCGGATGTCGGCCTTGAGCACGAGCGAGACCCGTGAACCGTACGCGCCGACGGCCTCGGTGGCAGCCTTCACGACCGCGAACACTTCGTCCCACTCCCCCTCGATCTCGGTGAACATCGACGACGTACGATTCGGCAGTCCCGACTCCCGAACGATCCGCACGGCCGCTGCGACGGCGTCGTGGACGGATCCGTCGGCGTTACCGGTACCGCTAGGGGCGACGGAGAAGGCAACGATCATGAGGCAGACCTTTCGCTGACGGATACCGGGCGTCTGCGCGGCGCCCGGGTCGAGGCAGACCCGCCCTCGCGGGCAACGCGCACCAGATGGATGACCGACCACGCGAACATCACCACGAGAGCGAGATTTCGCGCGGTGAGCAGGGCGACAACCCCCGGGGCGGGGTGGTCTGTCATGAGGAAGTTGTAGTAGATCGGGTAGACGATCTGCGTCAGAAGCCCAGCTGCCACCGCGACGGCGGCGGGCCGCATCCAGGTCGCACGGTCGACCACAAGCCCGTAGACCAGAGGCGCCACGATCCAGGTCATGTACTGGGGCGAGCCAACCTTGTTGACGACGATGAAGGCGAGGACCAGGGCGAACGCCAGCGCCGGATACAGCCGCACGATGTGCGCTCCACGGCGCACTCCCCACAGCCCGAGCAGCAGCAACGCCAGCACGGATGCCGCCAGCAGCGGCGTCATGAGGGCGATCACGGCGTCGACACCGGGGCCGGTGACCTGGAACGTGAGCAGGTCGCTGGAGTAGTACACCCGGGACCCGAAGACGTCGAACGCCGAGAACCACATGTACACGGCGGACACGGGAGCTTCGATCTGCAGGCCCCTGCCGGTCTGGTCGCTGATGAAGCCGAACAGATACCGTCCACCGCCGAGCGCGACCACCACCGCGATGGTGGCTGCCGATACGACGACGGCACCGCCGACGATGGCAAGGCGACGTCGCACCGCGACAACGGCTGCCGCCAGAAGTGCGGCTGGCCACACCTTGATCCAGGTGCCGACGGCAAGCAATGCTGATCCGAGCCACGGCCGGCGTACGAGCCACAGGCATCCCATGATCGCGAGCGGAACCGCGATCCCTTCGAGGCGATACATTCCGACGGGCCCGAGCGCAACCAGGAAGGTGAGCCAGAACGCGGCGGCGATCGTCCGCCCGCGAGATCGCGCGTCACCGAGCAGCACGGCAAATGCGACGGCGTCCACGAGTGTCACGAGAATCGCCCAGGCCGGCGTGTACGACACCGCGGCTTCGAACAACCAGGCCGCGAGCATGGGAACGAGCGCCAGAGCCGGATAGACCCACGGCTCGGTGATCCCGACGATCTGCCGTCCCGACGTCCCGCAGTAATCCATGATGCCGAGTGCGCAGCCCGACCAGGGCTCGTAGACCAGGTACACATCGCCCATCGGTGCGTTCGGGAGCTGGTAGCCCGCTACTGCAACGAATCCGTGTACGAGGGCGAACGCCACCCACATCCAACCCCGCCGTCCCACGCAACCATCCTACGGAAGCGGTGAGGTCCACCCCGCCAGCCCGCCGGTCGCGCAGATCACGATTCGATGAGCATTGGCGTCGTCTCGGGGCCCCCGAGAAGGCGGCCCACGACGAGCGGGAGATGCTCGGCGACATCCAGCGCCGTGATCGGTCCGCCGGCTACGGCCTCCGACGCGGTCTGGGCGGCCTGGCCATGGAGCCATGCAGCAGTCGCAGCACACGCGGCAAGCGAAACTGTCGCGCGTCGCGCAGCCGCCCCGGCTGTGACAGCCCCGAGGATCCCTGCCAGGACGTCCCCGGTCCCGGCAGTTGCGAGCCACGACGTCGGAGCTTCGATCTCGCACTCCCAGCCCTCCGGGGACGCGACCACGGTGGTGGCGCCTTTCAGGAGGACCACGGCGTCCAGCGCCGCCGCGGTCTCGGCTGCACCCGCCGCGCTGCGGGCACCGTCCGGGTCGAGTCCGAGCGCAGCGCGGAGCTTGGCATGCTCGCCGGCGTGCGGTGTGATGACTAACGGAGCTGTAGCAGATGCCGCCAGATCGATTGCGCCGGCATCGACGACGACAGGATCGGGCCCGTCGAGAACGTGGCGCAACATGCGCGTCTCGGCATCCGTCCGATCTTCGGAGCTCGTACCCGAACCGATGACCCACGCCTGGACGCGGCCGCCAGCTGTGACGGTCTCGGGACGCCGCGCCAGTACGAGCCGTGTGGGTCGAGCCGGGCCAAGGTAGCGCACCATGCCGATGCCCGTGCGCCAGGCACCTTCGACACCGAGCACAGCGGCACCGGGGAACTGCCGCGACCCGGTCCGCAAGCCGACGACGCCGCGGGAATACTTGTCGTCGTGAGCGGTTGGTCTTCCCAGGACGCGGCGCGCGTCATCCGCCGCCCATGACCGCAACATGCGAGCAACCCTACCTCTGGAGAATCGATGAGTCTGCTGTTCACCCCCGTCGAGCTCGGTTCGCTGCGGGCCCGCAACCGCCTGTGGGTCGCCCCCATGTGTCAGTACAGCTCGGTAAACGGGATGCCGAACACGTGGCATCTCACCCACCTCAGCTCGTTCGCGACCGGCGGCGCGGGTCTGGTCATGACCGAGGCGACCGCGGTCAGCCCCGAGGGCCGGATCAGCCCTGAGGACACGGGAATCTGGAACGACCGCCAGCGCGATGCCTGGGCACCGATCGCTGCTGAGATCCGTGCTCGCGGCGCTCTTGCCGCAATCCAGCTCGCGCACGCGGGTCGGAAGGCGTCGACGTGGTCCCCGCTGAAAGCAGGTCGCGGGACTGTGCCGGCAGCCGACGGCGGGTGGCAGCCGCTCGCGCCTTCACCGATCGCCTACGAGGGCTACGCTGTCCCCGAGGAGATGGATGACGCCGCAATCGCGAAGGTCGTCGAGGACTTCGCGGCAGCCGCCCGCCGCAGCGTCGAAGCCGGCTTCGATGTGCTGGAGGTTCATGCCGCGCACGGCTACCTGCTCCACGAGTTCCTCTCGCCGCTGTCGAATCAGCGAACAGACTCCTACGGCGGTTCGCTCGAAAACCGAGCCCGACTGCTCCTCGAGGTGATCGGCGCCGTCCGGGCTGCCGCGCCGACCACCCCCGTGATGGTGCGATTCTCGGCTACAGACTGGGCTGAGGGCGGCTGGGATGTCGCGGAGACCGCGACGGTAGCCGCCTGGACGGCTGAGCACGGCGCCGTGTTCATCGATATCTCCAGCGGCGGTCTCGTCGCGCACCAGCGGGTCATCGCGGGTCCGGGCTACCAAGTGCCGTTCGCCCGTGAAGTGCGAGAGCGAGCGGGAGTTCCCGTGAGCGCGGTGGGGATGATCACCGCGGGCACACAGGCCGAGGAGGTTCTCGCGTCAGGCGCCGCGGATGCCGTCATGGCAGCGCGCGAGTGGCTGCGCGATCCTCACTTCGCCCTGCGCGCTGCGGCAGAGCTCGGCGTCGATATCGACTACTGGCCCGCGCAGTACGAGCGTGCCCGCCCCACGCGGATCGTGTGAGCGCGGACCCTACCGTTCGATTCGCCAGCCTCGACGGGTGGCATCCTGTACCTCACCGACGAGTTCTTCGATGACATCCTCGAGAAAAAGAACACCGGTGATGGTGCCGCTCGCGTCGCGTACCTGAGCCAGGTGTCGTCCCTGCTCCCGCATGAGAGCAAGAGCATCCTCGAGGTCGGTGTTCTCCGTCACGGGCACCATGTGGTGGATGCGAGCGGGGTCGATCGGCCGCACGACGTCAGTCGCGGCGTCCTCTCCCTCGGCAGCTCGCAGGATGTCTTTGAGGTGGACGTAGCCGAGCGGAATACCCGCAGGGTCCACGATGACGTATCGCGAGAATCCGTTCTTGGCGACGGCACGCTCGATCTGCTTGGGCGTCGTGTTCTGCGGCAGTGTCAGCAGATCAGCGAGCGGAACAGCGATATCGCGGGCCTTCTTCTCCGTGAACTCGACGACTGCCGCTACCGTGCCCGCGGTGTCCTCGAGCACGCCCTCCATTCGCGACTGCGCCACGATCGTCGCGACCTCTTCGAGCGTGTAGGTCGAGGTCGCTTCATTCTTGGGCTCGACCCGGAACAACCG
>NZ_JASBSF010000358.1 GCF_030149085.1 Microbacterium sp.
GCAGTACGAACCCGAGACCTCGGTCGCGCTGGGCTTCGGCTTCCGCTGCGGGTTCCTCGGGCTCCTGCACCTGGAAATCATCACTGAGCGCCTCTCGCGCGAGTTCGACCTCGACCTGATCACCACCGCGCCGTCGGTGACCTACACGGTCACAACCGACACCGGAGAGACTGTCACCGTCACCAACCCCAGTGAATACCCCGACGGTCGGGTTGCCGAGGTGTCGGAACCAGTGGTGAAGGTCGGCATCCTGTTGCCCAAGGATTATGTGGGTACGGTCATGGAGCTGTGCCAGTCCCGACGCGGGTCGCTGCTCGGTATGGACTACCTGAGCGAGGACCGCGTAGAGCTGCGCTACAACATGCCGCTCGGTGAGATCGTCTTCGACTTCTTCGATCAGCTCAAGTCCAAGACGCAGGGTTACGCGAGCCTGGACTACGAGCCGGCTGGGTCGCAGACCGCCGATCTCGTGAAGGTCGACATCCTCTTGCAGGGTGAGAAGGTGGATGCCTTCAGCTCCATCGTCCACCGCGACAAGGCGTATGGGTACGGCACGATGATGACTGAGCGCCTCCGCAAGCTCATCCCGCGCCAGCAGTTCGAAGTGCCCATCCAGGCCGCCATCGGGGCGCGGATCATCGCCCGCGAGAACATCCGCGCGATCCGTAAGGACGTGCTGGCCAAGTGCTATGGCGGTGACATCACCCGCAAGCGCAAGCTGCTCGAAAAGCAGAAAGAGGGCAAGAAGCGCATGAAGATGGTCGGTCGCGTCGAGGTCCCCCAGGAGGCGTTCATCGCAGCGCTCTCGGGGGACGTCGAGGGTAAAGACAAGTAGTCTGATCGCCATGCGCCGCGGAACCTTCCGGGACGAGACCGTCGACTATGCAGCAGTCGGGGCCACACAGGCTACCGACCTCATGCAGTACCCGCCGGAGAAGAGCGTCCCCGCCGAGGAGTCCTGGCGGATCGGTAGCGGTCAGGCACGATTCGAGTCGGCGACCGAGTCGCTCTTGTCATGGGCGCCGCTGCGCGGGGCCGGGTTGTCGTTGGCCGACATCCGTCCGGCATCCGGGTCCGGCTACGCCGGCGTCGCGTACGACTCGGATGGCGCGCCGATAGCGCCGTCGCGACGCGACGCCGAGCAGCGTTTCGACGCCGAGGGCACTCCGTATGTCAGCGCCGGCGCTACAGTGCATGTCACCGGCCGGCTCAGCGGCTACCGCGCGGATGCCGAACTGCGCGTCATTCTGGCCGTCGAAGAACCCCGGCGCACGGCTTATGCGCTCGGCACCGTGGGCGGCTCTGTCGTCAGCGGCGAGGAGCTGTTCCTGGTCGAGTGGCGCGATAACGACGAGGTCTGGTTCACCGTGCGCGCATTTGACCGTCCCGTATCGACGCTGTACCGGCTGGTACCGCGCTTCGTCCGCGGGCGGCGGCGACGGCTCTTCCGGGCCTACCTGACGGCGGTATCGCCGCTGTTCGCTCCCTGATGGGCGCAGCGCTTCCCCTCGGCGATCCCGTTCCGCGCGACGGATCGCTTCCCGGGGCGGTCATCGACCCCACCGCCCCGCTGTCTGCATACGTCCATATTCCGTTCTGCCGCGTCCGCTGCGGCTACTGCGACTTCAACACCTACACGGCCGAGGAGTTGCGTGGCGCGCGCCGCGAGGACTATGCGGGGACGCTGCTTCGAGAGATCGACCTCGCGTCGGGCGTCCTTTCTGCCCATCCGAGGCCACTGAGCACGGTGTTCTTCGGCGGGGGAACGCCGACGCTGCTTCCTGCCCGCGACCTCGCAGTCATTCTGGTAAGCCTGCGGGATCGCTTCGGGCTCGAGCCGGATGCCGAGGTCACCGTGGAGGCGAACCCCGACACTGTCACACCTGAGGTCACCGAGGAACTGGCCGGTGCGGGAGTCACGAGGTTGTCGATCGGGATGCAGTCAGCGGTGCCGGAGGTGCTTCGGACGCTCGACCGGACGCACCGACCCGAAAACGTTGCGACGGCGGTGCGCGCCGCACGAGACAGTGGTCTGGCAGTAAGTGTCGACCTCATCTACGGCGCGCCAGACGAGACCCTCGATCACTGGCGACGCAGCGTCGAGGCCGCCCTTGCGCTGGAGACTGACCACATCTCGGCATATGCGCTGATCGTCGAAGAGGGCACTGCGCTGGAGCGCCGCATCCGACGCGGAGAACTCGCCACACCCGACGACGATCTGCAGGCTGCCATGTACGAGCACGCTGACACAGCGTTCGAGGAGGCCGGCTACGACTGGTACGAGGTGTCCAACTGGGCGAGGACCCCCGCCGACCGTTCGCGGCACAACCTTGCGTACTGGCACGGCCACGACTGGTGGGGTTTCGGTCCTGGCGCCCACAGCCACGTCGGAGGCGTGCGGTTCTGGAATGTCAGGCATCCTGCTGCCTACGCGCAGCGGCTCGCTGCCGGCGATTCACCGGGGGCGGGCTTGGAGGTCCCCGATGAGGAGGCGCGACTGCTCGAGCGCGTGATGCTGCGGGTGCGTACGGTGGAGGGTCTGCCGGTTTCGCAGCTGGCATGGCAGAGCCGACAAGCCGTTGCCGGTCTCGTCGCGGATGGACTCGTCGACGGTCGCGAGGCGGTGCGGGGGACCCTTGTGCTCACTCGTGCCGGGCGACTGCTGGCTGACGCGGTAGTCCGCGCGCTGACCGCGTGATCCAGGGCGTGGGGGAGAGGCATCCGCTAGAATTGGCACTCTGAGGATGTGAGTGCCAGTGCCACGTCGAGCCGCTGTAACGGCCGACGCCGGATGCGGAAGGAGGCGACATGGTCAGCGAGCGTGGGCTTCAGGTCCTGCGGGCTATCGTGCAGGACTACGTCGATACCCGCGAGCCCGTCGGAAGCAAGGCCATCGTCGAGCGTCACGCGTTCGGCTTTTCCGCGGCCACGATCCGCAACGACTTGGCGCTTCTCGAAGACGAAGAACTCATCGCGGCACCCCATACCTCGTCGGGGCGCGTCCCGACCGACAAGGGCTACCGCGTCTTCGTCGACCACCTCGCCGAGATCCGGCCCCTTTCACCGGCCCAGCGCGCAGCCATCGCGAGCTTCCTGCAGGGGCCCGGAGACCTGGATGACGCTCTGGCGCGAACGGTGCGGGCACTCACACAGCTCACCGGCCAGGTGGCCATCGTGCAGTATCCCTCGTTTGCCAAGGCGACCATCACGCACGTTGAGCTCGTGGCACTTGAGCCCACCCGGGTGCTTGTCATCGTCGTCACCGATACGGGACGTGTGTCACAACGCCTCGCGCTTCTGACCGTGGCCCTCGACGAGTCAGATCTCGCGCGCGTTCGCGCCGAGGTGTCGACACTGCTTGTCGGCCGCAGCGTCCGTCAGGGGGCGAAGCGCGTCGAGGAGCAAGCAGACAGTGACGTGCGCACCGCCCACCAGTCGGCGGTCACCGAGATCCTTCGAGTCGTGCAGGAGGAGCTTGACGAGTTCCGTCAGGATCGGCTCGTGATGGCTGGCGCGGCAAATCTCGCGCGTCGCGAGAGCGACTTCCGCGGAAGCATCTACCCGCTTCTGGAGGCGATCGAAGAGCAGGTGACGATCCTTCGCCTGATGGGGGAGATGGTCGCCGATGACAACGGGCTCGCAGCCAGCATCGGACGTGAGAACGAGGCGTTCGGGCTGTCGGAGGCATCCGTCATCGCAAGTGACTACGATGCGACGGGCGCGCGGGCACGCGTCGGGCTGATGGGCCCGACTCGAATGGACTATCCCAGCAACCTCGCGGCGGTACGTGCAGTAGCGCGCTACCTCACGGGGCTGCTCGCCGAGGACGAAAAGGGCCGATGAGCCCGTACGAACTGCCCGCGACAACACGCGGGATGCAGAAAGGTGACCGTGGCTGACCACTACGAGGTCCTTGGCGTGTCGCGAGACGCGTCGCCCGAAGAGATCAAGAAGGCATATCGCCGCCTGGCCCGAGAGCTTCACCCGGATGTGAACCCGGGGGAGGACGCTGCCGAGCGGTTCAAACTCGTCACGCATGCCTACGACGTGCTCAGTGACCCGCAGCAGCGCCAGCGCTACGACATGGGCGGCGGCCAGAACGGTGGTTTCGGCGGAGCCGGCGACTTCGGTGGCTTCAGCGACATCTTCGAGAGCTTCTTCGGGGGAGGGGGCGCTGCTCGCGGCGGGCGCCCGCGGTCTCGCAAAGAGCGGGGCCAGGATGCGCTGGTTCGCGTCGACCTCGACCTGAAGGATGTCGTTTTCGGTGTCCATCGCGACATCGACGTCGACACCGCCGTCATGTGCGAGACCTGCAATGGTTCCTGTACGCAACCCGGAACGACGCCGGTTCGCTGCGATATCTGCCATGGCACGGGCCACATCCAGCGCACCGTACGAAGCCTGCTTGGCAACGTCGTCACCTCCCAGCCGTGCGGCACATGTCAGGGGTACGGCACGACGATCCCGTACCCGTGCGCGACCTGTCAGGGGCAGGGTCGCGTTCGGGCTCGTCGCACTGTGTCGATCGACATTCCGGCCGGTGTTGACACGGGCCTGCGCCTACAACTTCCCGGATCGGGTGAAGTCGGACCGGGCGGCGGCACGCGGGGCGACCTGTACATCGAGGTCTCTGTCGCGACGCATCCGGTGTTCAGCCGCGAAGGTGACGACCTGCTCGCAACCCTCGAAGTCTCGATGCCGGATGCCGTTCTCGGCGCGGCCACGACGATCGAGGGCCTGGACGGACCGGTGGACCTCGAGGTGCGTCCCGGTGTTCAATCAGGCGACGTGCTGACCATCAAGGGTCGAGGCATCACACCGCTGCGTGGCAATTCACGCGGTGATCTGCGCGTGGGTGTTCATGTGGTCACACCGACGAAGCTCGACGCCAAGGAACGGGCTCTCATCGAGGAGTTCGCCAAGCGGACGAAGGCACCCGCGCCCCATCTGGCTGAGTTCCATCAGGGCCTGTTCTCGAAGTTGCGCGATCGGTTCCGGAACGGCTGATCGTGCCGCTTCACTTCGTCGTCGACGAGCGGCTGGATGCCGAGACCGGCCAGACCGTAACCCTCACCGGGGCTGAGGCGCATCACGCGGCCACGGTGCGCAGGGTTCGCGTCGGCGAGGCGGTAACGCTCGGCGACGGCGCTGGCGTATGGCTCGAAGGCACGTGCGAGGCAGTCGCGGCGCGCGAGGTCGTCGTGCGCGTCACGAACCGGGAGGACCTACCCCGCCCATCCGTCCGGATCGAACTCGGTCAAGCTCTTGCCAAAGGCGACCGCGACGAGCTTGCGGTTCAGGCGTCGACGGAACTCGGTGTGGATGTCATCACGCCCTGGCAGGCTGCCCGGAGCGTCTCGCGGTGGGACGCGGCCAAGCGTGAGAAAGGTGTCGTCCGCTGGCGCCAGATCGCGCGGGAGGCGGGAAAGCAGGCGCACCGAGCGTGGCTTCCAGAGGTCGGCGCGCCCGTGACGACGGCGCGGTTGTGCGAGCGGGCAGCGACGACCCGGATGTTCGTGCTCGAGCCGACAGCGACAGTGCGCCTGACCGAATGGATGCCCGAGCAGACCGACGGTCGCGACATCGCCCTGGTCGTCGGACCTGAAGGTGGGATCGACGCCGGCGAGTTGAACTCACTCGAAGCTGCCGGCGCGACGCTCGTGCGCTTGGGTGACCACGTCCTGCGTACCTCGACGGCAGGTCCCGCAGCGATCGCGGTGCTCAGCGCCAGCCTCGGCCGGTGGTGACTGTACCGGCGGTAGCTGGGCCCGTGGGAGAGGCCGTCGGTAGACTGAGAGCATGACCGAGCCCTCCGTCTTCACTCGTATCCTGCGTGGCGAGATTCCCGCAGAGATCCTCAGCGAGACCGAGAACGTGTTCGTCATCCGCGATATCGCTCCGCAGGCGCCGCTGCACCTGCTTGTGATTCCCAAGACCGCCGAATACCGCGATGTCACCGAGCTTGCCGCGGGTGATCCTGCGTTGCTCGCCGAGATGGTGGCCGTGGCCAAGGATGCCGCTGCAGAGCACGGCAGCGGTGATTTCCGACTGGTGTTCAACACCGGGTCTGGCGCGGGGCAGACAGTCTTCCACGTGCATGCCCACGTGCTCGGCGGCGACCTCGCAGAAGGCAGTCTCGGTGGCTGATCCGGACAGCCGCGCGGAATCCGA
>NZ_JASBSF010000361.1 GCF_030149085.1 Microbacterium sp.
GCCGTCATCGATCTCGAAACCAGCGACTGCGCCTTGCTGGCCGGCACGCTGCGTCGCGCCGCCTTCGCGCTCTGGGTGCCAAAGGACGAGCGCTCGATCTTGCCCCGAAACTCATTGCTCATGCGGACTCCCGGTTCTCTCGTACTTGCTGGCGTGCTCGCGCGATCGCCGACTCCACCGCTTTCGCGGTCATGCCCAGCTTCTCGCCAATCGCGGCGTGCGTGAACCCATGCGTCACGCTCAGGTAGAACGCTGAGCGGACACGCTCATCCTTGATGCTCCCGAACGCGCGTCGTAACTCGTCCTTCGCCTGCGCCGCTTCGCTTGCATCAGGACCTACCGGCGTCGACGGGCTCTCCTCGAAGTCGTCAGCCCAGGCCGCCGTATGCGGAGCCTGCGGCTCCGCATACGAACGCAGCTCTTCTCGACGCCAACGTTTGTAGACGTTGCTGAACTGCAGCAGGCACTGGCCCACAAAGAATGTGCGCAGGGACGCACCTTTGGCGGGGTCCCACTTGCCAGGGACGAGCACCTTGTCCCGGAACGCGCTGAGCGCCAGGACAACCGTCTCATCGGCCAAGCTCTCGGCGTCTTCGATCATCGACCCGATGCGAGGCTCGGCTTCCAGTGCTCCGAAGCCTTTGCGCTTCACCTCGCTGCGGATCTGACTCTTGTAGATCCAGCCACGGATGACGGCCCAGCCGTACTTAGCGATCTCGTTCGCGAAGAGATCGTAGTTTCGGCCGCGATATCCCTCGGCGCGAAGGGCGGCCGCAAGATCGCGGTCTCCGGCGAGCCGGTCGACTCTTTCCTCGGCTCGATCACGATCCGCGTCGGCCAACCAGGCTTGATCCGCTGCCCATTCCCTGAGAGCGGGAACGCCATCGGAGGATGAACCATCGGGCTCGTCGCTACCGGTCATGGCGTTTCCTCGCGATCCTGATCAACTCATAGTCACCACGATCCCTCATATGTCCGACATCGGGGAGTTCCCCTCGCCGCTCGCTAGAAAAGTTGAGCGCGTGATCGGATCACGAATCGTTGGCAGACGATCGCGCAGTTCTTCACCCCTCGATTCCTGGCAATGGCGATCCACTAGTCACCCTAGAACTAGAGGCCATACCGATTAGGCCATACCGACACGCGATCACAGGAACGCTGGACCGGTGGCGAAGCGCACCGGATCCGAGGACGCTGCGTGGAGCGACTATGCCGGCCAGCTGGCCGCGAACCTCCGGCGACTACGCGCCGAAGCGGGTCTCAGCCAGGAGGACGTCGCCTACCGTTCGGGGCTGACGCGGTACACGTACCAGAAGTACGAGAAGGGCGAGTCGAAGCCGGGCACGCCGGCGAACCCGACGATTCGCACTCTGCTCGCGATGTCGCAGGCCCTCGGCGTCGATCTCACTGAGATTCTTCCGCCAGACGCGCCCGACCTTCGGCTTCGCTGAGCTCGAAGGCGCGCGACAACTCATGGTGCACGTCGGCGCCAAGCGCGGTGAGGGCGAGTGGCTGACCTCGGAACGCACGTTGGATCAGCGGGCCACCGGCATCCACCCCGACCCGTCTCATCTGGTTCGCGAGGATGCTCAGCGTCACTCCGAGCTCGGTCGCGGCGGCTGTCATCGTGTCGTGACGAGCGACGATGAGGAATCGTTCGGCTCGCTGTGTGGCGTCCTGTCCGACGAGGATCCGGCGCAGCAGCGGCGAGTCGCCAGCGCGTGGATCAACTCGGATCGCGGTCGCTCTGCTCGCGCTGCCGCGGGCGCGGCGCGGGATCCCCGCGGCCTCGAGATGGCGGTTGATCGTGGTCATCGTCACACCAACTTCGGCGGCAATCTCGGGGATAGTGCGGCGCTCATCGATGTAACGGCGCCGCAGCCACTCCACATCGATGTCAGCCCTCCGTCGGCCGATGCGAGTCTCGATACCGGCGTCCTCGAGCACGCGGCTGACGGTCTGACGGGCGACTCCGTGTTCGAAGGCGATCTCTCGCACCGACCGCCCTGCGGAGTATGCCACGACCGCGTGGGTCGGCCTCACCACGGCCCGGGCGGGGCGAGCTTGCGCCCATTCGCTTCCATCCGACGCGGGGACATCCGCGACGAAGCCGGCCAGCTCGAGGTGCGGCATCCACTCCACGGGCTCATCGATGTGCCGTGCCTTAAGGAACGCGGTCGCCGAGTCGTTGAGCGCACGGGACACGACCTCCGGCAATCCGTCGCGGAACGAGCGAACTTCGGTGAATGCGGGAAAGCTCGCCTCTTGAGCGAAGGGCGCCCGCGCCACGCGATTGCCGCTGAGCAGGGCGTAGAGATGCGCACGGGCGGTCTGCCAGCGCCGATCCCCGCCGGCCAGGACGTTCGCCGTCCGGCAGATCTCGTGCCACTCGTCGCGGGGCAGGATGCCGGAGTAGTCGATGACCCGCCGGCGTGCGAAGTCGATCGGCGTCGAGGTCTCATCGAGGAACGCGACAAGCCGAGCGATCGCGCGGATAGTGTCGACCTCGGGTGCGTTGCGGCCGAGAGACCGCATGACGTGGCTGACCTGGCGTCCCTGAGCTGCGGGATCGAGGAGCGTGATGGCCGAGCCGTGAGTGAGGCGGGTGCCCACGAAGACCACGGCCGCCGCCAGCGCACCGCCGGCGATCTCCGCATCCAGGCGCCGCGGTGCGAGGCGTGAGGTCCATTCGGGCCACAGAACGGCGGGGAGCTTGGCGGCTCGAGCGGCCGGATCCACCACCGACATCGTCACCGCCTGAAGGGTCGCAGTAGGACGCCTCATTCGTCCGAGCGCACGGCTCACGTGATCGCGCAGTGGCGGGGAGTAGTGGTCGAGCGCGGTGTGGACGCTGACGCGTCCGCGCAGCAGGTCAGTGATCCGGTCACCTGACTGCAGCGCCACGAAGGCGATCGTGTTGCCGAGAGCAACTTCTCGGGCAGCGCCTGGCCGCAGATCCACCTTGCCGGTGCGGTTGTGAGACGCGATCAGGCTCACGTCAACCTGACCCGCAGGCATCCACTCGAAGTGCTCTCCGTCGACGAGCGCCTGTCGTGCCGCTCGTGACAGCAGCGGCATGTCGGACAGCACCTGGACGGTGCTCGGTCGACCGTCGGCGTAGATGCCGAACTCGCCGACGCCGGTGGCGATGACCCTCAGGATCGCACGTTGCGCCTCGCGAGTCTCGGTGTCCGCCGCCACAAACTCCTCGCTCGTGGTGAGGTCGGCGCCGCAACGCGCGCCAAACGCTGGCGATTCGGTCGGCGGTCTGTTGTGACAGTGCCCGGGTTCCGGAACGAGCGTGAGTGGATGGGCGAGGAGTCGGGGTGGTTGGCCGCAACCC
>NZ_JASBSF010000369.1 GCF_030149085.1 Microbacterium sp.
GTGTAACCACCCGGGCGGCGGCTCTACCGCGCCTCGACCTCGACGAGGAACACTGACTGCGGCGCGAGGTCGAGGTCCACCTCGAGCTCGCCCGTCTCGGAGACCACCGCGTCGTAAGGCCCGTCGACAGCTCCTGACACCGACGTGCGTGTGACGCTGACGGAGCGTCCTGCCCACGGGAGGTTCGTGACCTGGATGCGGGCCGAGGTCACTCCCGCTGACGCCAGTTCACCACGTTGCGGGGGGAGTGTGAGGCCGAGATCGATGCGATGCTCCCCGATCGGGATGCGGAACGTGAACCGGTCCTCGGCACGCGGACTCAGCGCTGAGTCGGGGGCCACGTAGTTGGCGACAAGCACACGCACGACGTCGCCGTCGCGGCTTGCTGCACACGCCAGCCCGGATTCGTCAGCGCCGGTGACGGCAAGCCGGCTGCCCGACAGTGTGCGTCCGGCCATCGCGAGCGCGCGAGAGCGTTCGTCAGGGCTTCCGTCGGCAGCTCCTACCCCGGCGGGGTCGACGAAGCCGTAGTGCGGGTCGAGCCCGCTGTCAGCGCGGAAGAAGAACGCGTGGTCGATGACCGTGTCCTGCAGGTAGATCGCCGTCGCTGCCTGAAAGGCTCCCTTTTCGGCCGCCGGCGCGTTGCTACTGGGAACGGCGAGGTAGTTCCAGTAGCTGAGGGTCAGGTCGGTGTCGGTGAAGCCATGACGGTCGAGAAGCGCGCGCAGCTGATTCGACACGTATCGGAAGTCCAGTGGGTCGCGGCTTCCGTCGGTGAACCAGAGGAACGAGAAGAAGTCGAGCGGCAGATCGTTCGTGCGCACGAACTCGAGGAAGCCCTCACGGTAGGGTGCGTCGCCGTCGAGAGGGAACGCGGTAGCCGGGCCCCCGACAGTCAGCGACGGATCGACCCGGTGCACCGCCTCGCAGAACGCCCGGTACATCTCGTAGAACTCTTCGGGTTCTCCCGCGAAGTGCAGCGGCCCGAAGTCGGGCTGGTCGCCGAACTCAGAGATGCGGATGGGAGTGGCGGGGCCCCCGGCCCACCCTTGCGAGTAATGACGCACGATGTGCTCGACGACCTGTCCGTATACCTCGAGGTCTTCTGCAGGCAGCTTGTTCGAGGGGATGGAGCTTGCGACAGTGAACATCACTTGCGCCCCGATGGAGTGCACCGCCTCCACCCACTGGTCGGTGGCTGCGAAGTTGTAGCTCGCAGGGTCGTTGACATCGGCATCCCAGTCGGGAAAGAGGCTCGTCGGGTTGTTGCGGGTGTCAAGGCGCGACAGCCAGTCGAAGGAACGCACCACCGTCACTCCCCCCTCACGCCACAGGGGCGTCATGTCGGGGAACTGGGGGTAGGCGTCGACAGGTCCGGGGATGCCTCCCACCCCGTTGAGCGCACGGAAGGCGCTCTCGTCGGCGGCGTCGATGATGAACGTTCGGTGTAAAGAATCAGCGGTGGGTGTGGCGGTGGCAGCAGGGGACGATTCGTCAGGATGCGACACGCGGGTCTCCTCGGTTGTGACGGGGTGGATGCGGGGCGCTCAGTACGGCATCCGCAGCAGGCGGTTGGCGTACTCGTTCGCGATGGGCTCGTCGTGGCGGAGATAATCGACGCGAGCGCGGTAGGTCTCCGGCGTCACCGAGTCGAACTCCTCGAGCATCGACTCAATCGAGCGATCGTGGACGGCTCGCACGCGCGGCAGGCGACGTTTCATGACGTTCATCTGCGCGTCGACGAGGGGCTGATCTTTCGCGAGTTCCTGGGCGAGGACGACTCCGTCTTCGATGCTCATCGCTGCGCCGGATCCGAGGTAGGGCGTCATCGCGTGTGCGGCGTCACCCATGATCATGATGCGGCCTCGGAACCACGGATACGGAACCCATACTGTCGAGTAGGGCGTGTACGCGACGTTCTCGGAATGACGAACGTCCTCGAGCGCGTCTGCGAGGAACTCGGATCCGCGGGTGAGCGCGACGGCGCGATCGTGCATGATCTCGGCCATCTTGTTCGAGTCGTAGCGGGGGCGCCCCTCCTCGGCCACGGTGAGCACCATGTACATCGCGTCCTCTGACAGGGGAGTGAGCATGATCTTGCCGCCATACCCTGGCAGATGATCGGCTGCATGAGCTTGCGCCGGTTCGGAAGCGCCGCGCGCCACGCGACACCGCCCACCGGCCGCGGAGCGTACTTCTCGCCGAAGTGATCCTGTCGAATCTGCGAGTTGATGCCGTCGAAGCCGAGGACGAGGTCGTAATCGCCGCGGTCACCGCTACTGAAGGTGACGGAGACGGTGTTCTCGTCCTGCTCCAGATTCGTCACGGTCGTGCTCATCCGGATAGTGCAGCCGTTGTCGAGGGCATGCTGGGCAGCCATCTCGAGGAAGGCAACGCGTGCCATCGTCACGCACCCCGGGAGGCCTTCGTCCTGCGTGCCGTAGCTCATGTTGCTCAGGAAGTTGCCCTCGGCGTCGTAGTTGTCGATCCCCGGAGCAGGGTGCCCGAGCTTCAGAAAGTCATCCAGCAGGCCGATCTCTCGCAGCGCCCGCAATCCGTTGATCCGCAGCCCGAAGCCGACCCCGGCGACGCTGTTGTCGGGCTTGACGTCGATGACGTCGACGTGGACGCCGATTCGGGCAAGGGCCGAGGCGGTGGTCAGGCCGCCAATGCCGGCGCCGACAATCAGGATCTTCATCGGTTCTGCCATGGCGTTTCCTCTCTGAGCGGCCGTCGGTTGCGCGCGTATACGCAGCGCGAATATTCGAATCCGAGCTATGGTTCGGATTCGAAATGTACCGACTCCCGTGGCGACGCGCAAGAGGGGCCCTTCGGCGTGCAGTGAGGAGTTCCCGGCATGCACCTGCGCCCGCCACGGATGCGAAGTGCAGGGCGCGAGCCTCCGGTAGCGTGCCGATCGTGACCGTTGAAGACCTGCCGTGCCCGAACTGAGCGCGCTCGCGTGGGTCGCGCTTGCGGCCGGCGCGGTCATTATCGGACTGTCGAAGGCCGCGCTGCCGGGAGCGGGGACCATCGCTGTGGTTCTCTTCGCGTCAGCACTCCCGGCCAAGCAGTCCACCGGGACGATCCTGCTACTACTCATCGTGGGTGACGCTCTGGCGCTGCTCGCTTACCGGCGTCACGCCGACGTTCGGGCTCTCTTGCGGCTCATCCCGACGGTGATCGCTGGGATCTTGGTGGGCACGCTCTTCCTCGCCTTTGCGTCGGATCAGTGGGTGAGGCGCACGATCGGCGTCATCCTGCTTGTCGTCATCGCTGTCACCCTCTGGCGGCGATCCCGCACGGATGCCGACGCAGCTCCGGGCACGGTGGCTGCGGGTTTCTACGGGGTGCTGGGCGGTTTTACGACGATGGTCGCAAATGCGGCGGGCCCGGTCATGTCGATGTACTTCCTCGCGGCACGGTTGCCCGTTCAGGTGTTCCTCGGGACCGCTGCGTGGTTCTTCGCCGCGGTGAATGTCGCGAAGGTCCCCTTCTCGATCGGTCTCGGGCTCATCACGCCGCACGGCCTGCTGATCGATCTGATCCTCGTGCCCGCGGTGGTCATCGGTGCGCTGGTCGGACGACGGATCGCGGCTGCGATCAGTCAACGCCTCTTCGAGCAGATCGTGATCGTCCTGACTGTCGTGGGAGCCGTGTACCTCCTGATCTGAGGGGTCCTACGAGGCGACGACTCCGCGTGCCGGTGTGGCATTCGCGCCGGTCTGTCGTGACAGATTGTCGATCGGTTTGTCCTGGCAGGTGACCTAACCTGACGGCATGGCTGAACTCGACCTCCCGACCATCCCGCACTGGATCGACGGCGCACCGACGGCGTCGACATCCGGCCGCACAGCCCCCGTCTTCAACCCCGCTACGGGCGTGGTGGCAGCTAACGTCGGGCTCGCTGACCAGGCCGAAACTGACGCCGCCATTGCCTCGGCGCGACGCGGCTTCGAGGAGTGGTCGTCGTGGTCGATCGCCAAGCGACAGGGCGTGCTCTTCGCCTTCCGTGAGCTGCTCAACGCGCGCAAGCCGGAGCTCGCGGCGATCATCACCGCCGAACACGGCAAGGTGCTCTCCGACGCGATGGGTGAAATCCTGCGCGGCCAGGAGGTCGTGGAGCTCGCCACCGGTTTTCCGCACCTGATCAAGGGCGCGTACTCCGAGAACGCCTCGAGCGGAATCGACGTCTACTCCCTCAAGCAGCCCCTCGGTGTCGTGGGTGTCATCAGCCCCTTCAACTTCCCCGCGATGGTGCCGCTGTGGTTCGCCCCCATCGCCATCGCCGCTGGCAACGCCGTCGTTCTCAAGCCCAGCGAAAAGGACCCGTCGGCCGCGCTCTGGCTCGCGGGGTTGTGGAAGGAAGCGGGCCTTCCCGACGGCGCCTTCACCGTCCTGCAGGGCGACAAGCTGGCCGTGGACGGGCTGTTGAACTCGCCCACCGTCGAGTCCATCAGCTTCGTCGGTTCCACGCCGATCGCGCAGTACATCTACGAGACCGCCGCCCGTAACGGCAAGCGGGTTCAGGCGCTCGGTGGGGCCAAGAACCACATGCTCGTGCTGCCGGATGCCGATCTTGACCTCGTTGCCGACCAGGCAGTCAATGCCGGCTACGGCGCAGCGGGTGAGCGGTGTATGGCGATCAGTGTGGTGCTCGCAGTGGAGCCCGTCGCCGATGAGCTGATCGCAAAGATCACGGACCGCATCGCGCGGCTCACCGTCGGCAACGGAGCGCAGACCGGCGATGCCGAACCCGACATGGGGCCGCTCATCACCGACCAGCACCGCCAGAAGGTGGCCGGATACGTCGATATCGCCGAGGCTGATGGTGCGACGATCGTCGTCGACGGTCGCTCGCTCGTCGTCGAGGGGCACGAGGACGGATTCTTCTTCGGGCCGACGCTCATCGATGGCCTTCCGACCACCAGCCGTGCTTACACCGAAGAGATCTTTGGTCCCGTCCTCTCGGTCGTGCGGGTCGGGAGCTTCGAAGAGGGAGTCGCGCTGATCAACTCGGGCGAGTTCGGCAACGGAACTGCCATTTTCACGAACGACGGGGGCGCAGCCCGACGATTCCAGAACGAGGTGCAGGTCGGCATGATCGGTATCAACGTGCCGATCCCGGTTCCCGTCGCGTACCACTCTTTCGGCGGATGGAAGAAGTCACTGTTCGGCGACGCCAAGGCCTACGGCGTTCACGGGTTCGACTTCTTCACGCGCGAGAAGGCGGTGACCGCGCGCTGGCTCGACCCCGCCACGCACGGCGGAATCAACCTCGGCTTCCCGCAGAACACCTGAGGACGCGTCGCCTCTCAGTGTCCGGCGGAGGAGAGTTCCATCGCCGCCCATAGCTGAGCGCGACCGTCGAAGGTCGACAGATCCAGGCCGAGGAGTTCTCCCAGCTCATCGATGCGGGCGCGCAGGGTGTGTCGGTGGATGTCGAGGCTGCGGGCAGCCGGGTCCCACGCGGTGTTGGCGGCGAACCAGGCAGTTGCCGCGGCAAGCAGACGTTCACGGTGCGCCGGAGCTAGCTGATCGAGCGGCGCGAGCATGCGGCGGGCGACGAGTGGACCGCCGTTGTTTCGCAGCATTCCGATCACGCCGCGGTCGGCGATCGCGGAGAACTCGATGACCCCGGGCTCGCTCGACTGCCCGGCGGCGTGGGCTGCCTCGGCCAGCGCACGGCTGAGCTCTTCCCATCGATGGAGCTCGGCGAAGCCCGCGGCTGCGTCATGCTTCTGCAGCAGCTCAGCGACCCCCGCGAGTCCCTCGCGAGCAACCAGGATCAGCAGATCCTCCTCACGTTCCGCGAAGAAGAGGATGCCCGGTTCCGCCGTTGCGGAAAGCTCAAGCTCGTCGAGAAGTGACTGACTGCCGGTGAACCCGGCGACCTGGCCTGCCAGCAGCGGCGGCGTCGGCATCCGTCCCCACAGCGCCGTCGCTGACCGGGAAGCTTCTTCTGCGCGGCCGGCCAGCAACAGCTCGATGACCCCGGTCCGCACCCGCAGGCGCGCGTCCGAGACTGCTCGCTGCTGCTCGAGCGCAATGCTCGCCAGGGCGATGACCGACTCGACCAGATCACTGTGGGCGGAGTCCAGCGGGGTGTCGGCTCCCACGGCGAGGACGCCCCCGAGTCGCCCGCTCTGACCTATCGTCTGCAGCGTCGCAGCATGGGGCTCGGCGACGCGGATGCTTGCCGGTGTCGACTTGCGCAGCAGCATCCGGGCCCGCTCGACGATCGCAGTCTCGACGGATGCCGGAACCTCAGCGATTCCCGGCAGGCTGAGGGGTCGTCCCGCCGCATCGAAAAGCGCCACCCAGGTGCCAAGCCGGGAGGAGAGGGTTCGCAGAATCGCGCGGAGCCCGTCTTGGCGCACGGCTGCCCGAGCCAGGGCTCGTTGTGATTCGAGTGTCCACGACAGTCGCGCGCTACGATCGGCGGCTTCGGCATCCGCGACGTGTCGGATGATGCCGATGAACGGCGTCGTGCCGGGTACCTCGATAAGGGGGATCTCGTGGCGTCGGCAGGCGTCGATGAGCTGGGTGGGGACCGCCGGATGGATGATGTCGGTGGCGAACCCCAATCCCGCCAACCCGCGCTGCTGGAGCCGGCGGCAGTAGTCCTCGGGAGAGGTCGGAGTCGGTCCGGCGAACTGCCCGCCGTCGGTCAGCAGGAGCTGCCCGGGTTCGAGCCATGGCGTGGGATCGGGGAGGTCGGAGTTGTGCACCCACGAGATGGTCCGGTCGAGGTGAGCAGCATCAAGCTCCCCCACGGCGCGCAGACCGAACGCCCGAACAGCAAGAAGGGAGCGCAGTGTCGTCGGAATTGTCGTGCCAATCTGTCGATCGAAGAGTTCGCAGTACGACAATTGTGAACGACGCGAGCCGGCTCCGCGGAGCACACTAGGCGTATGGCTCTCACTCCTGACGACACGAACGCGAGCATCAGCGAACGCGACAGATCGAGCGTCTTCCACTCCTGGTCCGCGCAACGATCCCTCGCTCCTCTGCCGCTTGCCGGTGGGAGCGGCAGCGAGGTCTGGGATGTCGACGGTCGCCGCTACCTCGACTTCTCGAGCCAGCTCGTCAACGTGAACATCGGCCACCAGCATCCGCGGGTCGTCGCGGCCATCCGGGAGCAGGCGGCGCAGCTCTCCACAGTCGCGCCGGCTCACGCGAACGCCACTCGTGCGCGCGCCGCTGAGTTGATCCTCGAGCGTGCCCCCGAGGGCTTCACGAAGGTGTTCTTCACCAACGGCGGCGCGGACGCGAACGAGAACGCGATCCGGATGGCGAGGCTCTTCACGGGGCGTGACAAGGTCATCTCCACCTACCGCTCGTACCACGGCAACACCGGCGCTGCGATCGTTGCCACCGGCGACTGGCGCCGTATTCCGAACGAGTTCTCGCGCGGGCACGTGCACATCTTCGGGCCCTACCTCTACCGCACGGAGTTCTGGGCCACCACTCCTGAGCAGGAGAGCGAGCGAGCGCTCCGCCACCTCGAGCGAACCATCCAGGCCGAGGGCCCCGACTCCATCGCAGCGATTCTGCTCGAGACGATCCCCGGAACCGCCGGCGTGCTCGTTCCGCCGCCCGGATACCTCCCCGGAGTCCGCGAGATCGCCGACCGCTACGGCATCGTCTTGATCCTCGATGAGGTGATGGCGGGGTTTGCGCGCGCCGGCGAGTGGTTCGCGTTCGACGCTTTCGATGTCACGCCCGACCTGATCACCTTCGCGAAGGGCGTGAACTCCGGGTACGTGCCGCTGGGAGGCGTGGTCATCTCGGATGCGATCGCGCGCACGTTCGATGACCGGGTGTTCCCCGGCGGCCTCACCTACTCCGGTCATCCGCTCGCCGCTGCGTCAGCCGTCGCGACGATCGAGGCGATGGCCGACGAGAAGATCGTGGAGCATGCCGCCCGCATGGGAACGGATGTGTTGGGTCCCCGCCTGCGCGAGATCGCCGACCGTCACGCGGTGGTGGGTGAGGTGCGCGGTCGCGGCGTCTTCTGGGCCGTCGAACTCGTCGCCGACCGCGAGACGCGCGAGCCCCTCGGCGCCGACCGGATGGCAGCCCTCAAGAAGGATCTTCTCGACCAGAGCCTGCTCGGATTCTTCGCCGAGAACCGCCTCCACGTCGTGCCGCCGGCCGTCGTCACCGAGTCGGAGCTGGACCGGGGCCTCACAATCATCGACGCGGCGCTGAGCCGCCTCGGCTGAGGAGACGGCGATGACACGGCTCGAGCCCTTCCAGCCGGTCGATGTGACGGCTCTGCACGTCGCGGGAACTCACGTGTCCGACGATCTTCGACTCGAGGGAGAGCCCAGCACGGGCTTCATCGATGTTGCTGTGGTCGGCGGCGCCACGGTCGGGATCTGGGAGATGACTGCCGGTTCGATGCGCGACATCGAGGCTGACGAGGTGTTCGTCGTCGTCTCGGGTGACGCGACTGTCGAACTCATCGGGGAGGACGGACAGGTCACGCGAACGATCGAGCTGCGAGCCGGCTCCCTGTGCCGGCTCGAGACGGGGATGCTGACGCGGTGGCACGTGCCTGTGGCGCTTCGAAAGGTTTACATCCTGCGGGATATCGAGCCGGAACCATGATCCTCCGCGCGACCGCGGCTGGGTCTTCGACCACCACCGAAAGAGGATGCCGATGAGCGCTCCCACGGCGTATGGCCACGAGATCCGCACTGACCTCGGCACCATTCGTGGTGCATTGGCCGAGGCATCCACCACCCCGTTCTGGCTCGACAACCCCGATCGTCCCGATCCGCGCGGTGCGGTCTCGGGGCGGGTGTCCACCGATCTGCTCGTCGTGGGCGGAGGATTCGCCGGGCTCTGGACAGCACTGATCGCCAAGGAGCGCGACCCGAAGCGGCGTGTCGTCCTCGTCGAGGGAAACCGCATCGGCTGGGCTGCGAGCGGCCGAAACGGTGGCTTCTGCGAAGCAAGCCTCACCCACGGACCGGAGAATGGGGAGCTGCACTTCGCTGACGAGATGCCGGTGCTGAACCGGCTAGCCGACGAGAACTTCGCAGAAATCCGCGCGGCGATCGAGCGGTATGGCATCGACGCAGAGTGGGAGGAGACCGGCGTCCTGACGGTGGCCACCGAGCCTCATCAGATCCGCTGGCTTCGAGAGGCCGCGGAGCACTCCGCGAACGAGACCTTCCTCGAGGGCGAGAGCCTTCGCGAGCGGGGGAACTCCCCCCTCTACCGTGCCGGGATGTTCGGAACCGACGGCGTCGCGTACGTGAATCCCGCCAAGCTCGCGTGGGGGCTCGCTGCGGCCGCCGAGCGTCTTGGCGTCGAGATCTCCGAGCACACGCGGGTGACCCGCCTGCGCACCGACGGCGATGTCATGGTCGCGCAGACTGCGCACGGCGAGATCCGCGCGAGCCGGGTGGCTCTTGCCACGAACGTGTTCGCGTCGCTGCTGCCCGAACTGCGCCTGTTCACGGTGCCGATCTACGACTATGTGCTCATGACTGAGCCGCTGAGCGCCGACCAGCTCGCCGCCATCGGCTGGACCGAGCGTCACGGAATCACCGACTCGTCGCGCGAGTTCCACTACTACCGAAAGTCTTCCGACAACAGGATTCTGTTCGGCGGGTATGACGCGGTCTACCACCGCGGCAGGCGTGTGAAGGCGGCGCAGGACCAACGCCCCGAGACCTTCGAGCGGCTCGCCGATCACTTCTACAGCACGTTCCCGCAACTATCCGGCATCCGGTTCTCGCACAAATGGGGTGGCGCGATCGACATGTCCACCCAGCTCGTCGCATTCCACGGGTCGGCTCGCGGTGGGCGCGTCGCTTATAGCGCGGGCTACACCGGGCTCGGCGTCGGAGCAACGCGGTTCGGAGCTGATGTCATGCTCGACCTGCTCGAGGGTCGCGAAACCGACCGCACGAGGCTGAAGATGTCGCGCCGGCTCCCGATCCCGATTCCGCCGGAGCCCTTGGCCTACCCCCTCATCCAAATGATGCGCAGAGCCGTAGCAAAGTCGGACCGCAACGGCGGGAAAGACGGGATTCTGCTGAAGCTCGCAGGACTGTTCGGCGTGGGCTTCGACTCCTGACGTCGGGCGGAGAGAACTCCTCTCGGGGTGGACGGGGCATCGCGATAAAGTTCAACTGTTTTGTGACGGTCGTCGAAAAACTCTTGACAGACGGCGCGTACGGTCGCTCTATGGCTGAGACGGTACGACGCGGTGCCGCTTGCTCGCTCAGGTGGATCCGCCAGCCGTGACTGAGGACCCGTACTCAGACCTCGTTGCTGAGCTGGAGCACTTCGCGCATTGCATCAGCGCCGCCGGGGCGCTGCCCCTGGCCGGCTTGATGCTCAGCGATGGGCTCGATCCGCACGTTCGCGCTTCCTACCTGGAGCTGATCGTTGGCCCCCGCAGAGAGCGCCTTCGTCGGATCTTCGCCGCGGGACGAGCGGCGGGTGACCTGACCGCTGACGCCGACGTCGAGATCGCCGCGAGCTTCTTGACGGGGTCCTGGTACTCGTTCCACGTCGCCGGACGCGCGACCCCGCGGACTGGGCGCGCCGGGTCGCTGACCTGGTGTGGGTGTCATGCGCCGTCGGCAGACTCACGGGATGATGAAAGGTTGCTCATGAGTGTTTCTCCCTCCCCACCGCGCTCGGCGCCGTGGAGCCGCGGACTGCGTGTCTCCTTTCGGCCTGCGAGAGGCGATGCAGGTCGGGTAACGACGTTCGAGTTGTTCTTCGACCTGGTCTATGTCTTCGCGTTCACGCAGGTCTCGGCCTTCATGGTCGAGGGCCACAATGCCCAGGCGCTCCTGCAGGGACTGGTCGTGCTCGGGCTGCTGTGGTGGACGTGGGTGGGATTCGCGTGGGTGGCCAATCGCGCACCTGCGGATCAGCCCGTGATGATCGTCGGGATGTCGGTGGCGATGGCTGCGGTGTTCGTGATCGCCCTGGCCATCCCCGAATCCTTCGCCGCAGCGGAGGGCGCGCCGACCGCGGCGCTCGTGCTTGCCCTGGCGTACACCGTGGTCCGTCTCGTGCACGTTGCGCTCTACGCGCTGAGCGCCGGCGAAGACGTGGCGTTGCGGCGACAGATCATCGTCTTTCTCGGTGGTGCGATGATTCCGTCGGTTGCGGCCCTCGTGATCGGAGCGGTGATCGGAGGGCAGGCCCAGCTGTGGATCTGGCTCGGTGCCCTTGCCTACGACCTGCTCGTCACTCGGCTCTCTTCGCGCTCAGGCGGCGGCTGGGGATTGCACAGCCCGTCGCACTGGGCTGAACGGCACGGCCTGGTCGTCATCCTTGCGCTTGGCGAGTCCATCGTTGCGATCGGCGTTGCAGTCGCGCGTGAACCGATCTCGGCCTCCGTCATCATCGGTGCAGTTCTCGCCTTGCTGCTGTCGATCCTGCTGTGGTGGACGTACTTCACGCGGTTCGCACCGTGGGGCGAGAGCGAGCTCGAGCGCAGATCCGAGGGGCGCCAGGTTGTCATGGCCCGGGATGTCTACTCTTACGGTCATGCGGCGATCGTCGCGGGCGTGATCATCGCAGCCTTGGGGATCGAAGAGGCGATGGCGCACGTCGCAGACAGCGAACCGTTCGGCTGGTTCGGTGCGATCGCGCTGATGGCCGGGGCCGCCTGCGTCATTGCCACTATCGCGATCTCCGCATGGGTCAGCGCCACCCCGCGAGCGGGAGCGGTGGCAATTCCGGCCGTTGTGATGGTCGTGTTGATCCCGCTCGCGCAGGCAGTGGCTCCGCTTCCCGCACTGGCTATCGCAGCCAGTGCGCTCGCCGTGACGGCCGCCATTGTCGCCCTCGTGCAGCGGACGCAGGCGCCCCAGCAGAGGGACTGACATCGGCGCTGCGTCGTGCGATGATGGCACGCAACGAGGGCGACACTGCCCAGCACCCGGCGCAGGATCGTCTGTTTGAGCGAGAGAGCGGGGTGGCGCGGATGCCCACGGCTGTGGTGACCGGAGCGGGGCGCGGAATCGGGGCGGAAGTCGCGCGTGAACTCGCCGCCGATGGGTGGGGAGTGTTCGCGGTGGTGCGCGACCCCGCGGCTGCCCGCACGACGTTCGACGGTGTCCCTGCAGTCCAGGT
>NZ_JASBSF010000390.1 GCF_030149085.1 Microbacterium sp.
GAGGCCCGCGCCCAGCAGCATGAAGCCGATCTGAATGTTGTCGACTCCGAGCGTCGCCTTGATCGCCGGCACCCGTGCGGCCCACGTCGCCACGCTCAGACCGCTGAGGAAAAAGATGGTGAAGACAGCCGTGCGCCATCGGACGATCTGAGCGCGAGAGAGAGCGGTATCCACCGGACGAGTCTATCGAATCGTTTCGAGGCGCACCATCTCCCGGTGAACGGCGTGTGCAAGCCAGTAGCATCGAGGCACCATGAGCGAGCGCAGGGCAACGATCACTGACGTCGCGCGCGAAGCCGGAGTTTCCGCATCCACGGCCTCCGTCGTCTTCAGCGGCAACGCGCCTGCCTCGGCCGAGACGCGACGTCGGGTGCTGGCGGCTGCCGAGGCGCTCGGGTACACGGGTCCCGATCCGCGCGCCGCGTCGCTGCGACGGGGTCGGTCCGGCATCGTCGGCGTCGTGTTCGGGGGCTCGCTGCGTTCCGCATTTCACGACCCGGTGACGATCGCCATGATGGACGGCATCGCCGAGGGTGTGTCGCCGCTTCGCGCCGGACTCCTGCTCCTACCGGATGAGACGTCCTCTGCGGCGCCGGCAGCCGGCACCGACAGCGGTGCGATCGAGGTGCCATCGGCGGTGACCGCCGCGCCGATCGATGCCGCGGTCCTCGTCGGCTTCGGCCAAACCCGCCAGCCCTCGCTCGACGTGTTGCGTGCTCGCCGCGTGCCGGTCGTCATCATCGAAGGGGATGCGGGCCCCGAGATCCCGCGGATCGAACTCGACAACAGTGCGGCGCAGCAGCGGGCAGCGAGCTACTTGCGGGACCTCGGCCACGAAAGGGTGACGCTCCTCACCCTCCCGATCCGCCCGTCACGAGCTCGTGGCTGGTTCGGCCCCAGGGATGCCGTCGAGGTCGATGTGACTGCAGCGCGACTGGCCGGCGCCCAGGCTGTCTACCCCGATGCCCCGACGTACGCGGCGGTGACCAGTTCGATCGATGAGGGTCTGATTGCCGGCCGCGAGATTCTCGCCGGACCCGACCGCCCAACAGCAGTGATCGCCCAGACCGACCTGCTGGCAGCCGGCGTCATCCGTGCGGCAGAAGAGTGCGGCCTGCGCGTTCCTGAGGATCTCAGCGTCACCGGCTTCGATGGAGTCGAGGTCGACGGACTGGATGCCTACGAGCTGACGACCCTGGTGCAGCCGGCCGTCGAGAAGGGTCGCGCGGCCGGAGCGGCGGTCGTGTCGATGCTGGCGGGGGAGGATGCGGCATCCGTCACATTCACGTGCTCCTTCCGCATCGGCACCACTGCAGGACCCGTTCCCCGGGGGTGATCCCACGTCCCCCGGCCGCGCCCCCTCAATGCCCGGATAGGATGAAAGCCACACCCTGATCGCCCGATCCCGCAGCATCGACGGGACGACGACCACGAGGAGGCCTGCATGCTCCTCGTTCTCGTGGCGTTCACGATCGGGTCGCTCGCACTTCCGCTGCTCGTGCGGGCGTGGGGGCCGAGGGCGTTCTTCGGCGCCGCTGCGGTCTCGTTCGCGGCCTTCCTGTACACCGCGGCGCTCTCACCTCGCGTGCTCGCCGGCGACATCCCGTTCGAGTCGTTCACCTGGATCGAACCGCTCGATATCGCGCTGTCGATGCGGATGGACACGCTGTCATGGGTGCTCGCGCTGATCGTCACCGGAGTCGGCGCTCTCGTGCTGCTGTACTGCCGGTGGTACTTCGACGGCAAGGAAGACCTCGGCCAGTTCGCCGCCGTGTTGCTCGCGTTCGCGGGGGCGATGTACGGACTCGTGCTCACCGACGATGTCGTCGTGCTCGTGATGTTCTGGGAGGTCACGAGTGTTCTGTCGTATCTGCTGATCGGCCACTACAACCGGCGCGCGGCCAGTCGGCGCGCTGCCCTGCAGGCGCTTCTGGTGACGACTCTCGGTGGCCTGGTCATGCTCATCGGCGTCGTCCTCGTTGTGGTTCAGTCAGGCACCTCGAGCCTGTCCGAGATCCTCGCCGACCCACCGGTCAGTCCCGTCATGACCGCGGCGCTCGTGCTGCTGCTGGTCGGAGCGCTCAGCAAGTCCGCGATCTTCCCCTTCCACTTCTGGCTCCCCGGTGCGATGGCGGCCCCGACGCCAGTGTCGGCGTACCTGCACGCGGCAGCCATGGTCAAGGCGGGTATCTATCTGGTCGCGGTGTTGGCGCCCGTTTTCGCCGAGAACCCCGCGTGGCCCCCGATCGTGATCGGACTCGGCGGCTTCACGATGCTGCTCGGCGGGTGGCAGGCCCTGCGGGAGACAGATCTCAAGCGCCTTCTCGCCTACGGAACTGTCAGTCAGCTCGGCTTCCTCATGGTCGTGCTCGGGTATGGCACGCAGGATGCCGCCCTGGCGGGGCTTGCACTGTTGCTCAGTCATGCCCTCT
>NZ_JASBSF010000006.1 GCF_030149085.1 Microbacterium sp.
AGGTTCGAGGGTTTCCTATGTCCTGAGACAGGACATCTGGTTGCGGGGGCAGGATTTGAACCTACGACCTCTGGGTTATGAGCCCAGCGAGCTACCGAACTGCTCCACCCCGCGGCACAAGGATCAACTTTAGCACGGTTCCCGAAGCCTCGCACATCGGACGGCGGAGCCGGGGTTGCCGGTTGCCTCGACTCGTCCGCTCCGAGGAGGATGGCCGCATGATGGCAACCCCGGGCGAGATTTCGGCGGCATCATCCGGCGACGCCGCGTTCGACGGACGATCCGAGACGCCGAGCCAGCGCGCCGATCGCAACTGGGATGACGTGCTGCAGGAGTTGCGCGTGCTCCAGACCGGCACGCAGATCCTCACGGGATTTCTGCTGGCTGTCGCGTTCCAACCAGCGTTCGGCGATCTGACGGACCCACAGCGTGCCTTCTACCTCGTTCTCCTGGTGCTCGCGGCTCTCAGCGCGATCATCGCCTTGGCGCCGGTGGCGATGCACCGCAGCCTGTTCCGTAGGCTCGCCAAACCCGACGTCGTGATCTTCGGCCACCGCGCACTCATCGGTGCTCTGGCGACGGTGGGTATCCTTCTGGTCGGGGTTGTCGCTTTCGTCTTCGACGTCGTTCTGGGGTTCGACCCAGCCTGGATCGCGGCAGCTGCCCTCGGCGCCACCGTTGTCATCCTGTGGCTCGTCGTGCCGGGGTATTTGCGCAGACACCATTCGCGAAAGGCAGACCGCTCATGACCCGGATGCCGGCACCGGCCGTCGCCGTGGCGATCGCGCAGTTCGCGCCGTCTGCAGACAGCGAGGCCAACGCGCGCCAGATTGATCGAATGGTCGACGTGGCAGCTGATCGCGGCGCGAAGCTCGTCGTGTTCCCCGAGTACTCCAGTTACTTCGTGGACCCGTTCGACCAGACGCTCGCTCGTCACGCGCAGGACGTGGATGGGCCGTTTGTTGCGGCATTGCACCAGTCAGCGCAGCGCACCGGCGCGGTGATCGTCGCTGGCCTGATCGAGACAGCCAGCAACCCCGGGAAGGTGCGCAACGCAGTCGTCGCCGTCGGTCCGGGCGGCCTCCTGGCTGTATACCGCAAGCTCCATCTCTACGATGCATTCGGGCAGCGGGAGTCTGATTGGGTCGAAGCGGGCGAGATCGCGCCGCCGCAGACCTTTGAGGTTGGCGGGCTGCGCTGGGGACTCATGACGTGTTACGACCTGCGCTTCCCGGAGGTCGCACGAACTCTCGCGGATGCCGGAGTGGAAGGCATGGTGGTGCCCGCAGCCTGGGTGCGGGGACCACTCAAAGAGTTTCAGTGGCAGACGCTGCTCGCGGCCCGCGCGATCGAGAACACGGTGTTCGTCGCGGCAGCCGACCACCCGCCGCCGCTGGGTGTTGGGGCCTCGGTGGTGCTCGACCCTCAGGGCGTGGCGATCGCCGGGGTTGGGACCGGTACCGACGTTGCGGTCGGCTACGTGGACCCGGATGCCGTGGATCGCGTCCGGCGCGTCAACCCGGCCCTCCGGCTGCGTCGGTTCGACGTGATCCCGCGCCCGTAAACGGTGTCGTCGGTGCGGCACCGAACGAGAGCATGACGACTGCATAGTCCGCTCCCGACTCAGCCATAGGATTCACACAGCATCCGGCGGCACCGTTGATGGTGCTTGGAAGGAGCATCCATGAGCACCGAGAACACCGCAGACCCCACCGACTCGCAGCGTCCCGCTGACGCCGCGGGAACAGACCTCCCCGAACAGGGCACCGACGCCTCCGCTTCGACCGCCGACGCCGCGGCGCCGACCACCGACGCGACCGAGCAGGTCGCCGATGCGGTGGCGGCTCATGCTCCTGCACCGGCAGGGTCGACGCAGCCGACCGAACCGCTGCCGCCTGCCCCCGGGGCATCCTCTGCCGCAGGCGCGTCACCGGTGTGGGCTCCTCCAGCGGCTGGTACCCACCACCCGCAGTCCCCCTACGCGCAGGCGCCGTTCACCTCTCCGGGTACTGCCCCGCAGTATGCCTTCGCTCCCACCACGACGGCGGCGCCCCGCGCCAAGGTCGGCGCAGGCGCGGTTGCCGGGATCATCATTGCCGCAGCACTCGTGGGCGGTGCCGCAGGCCTTGGCGGTGCCTACGCCGGGGCCGCGTTGTTCGCCCCCGACACCGTGACGACGGCATCCGGACCCGCGAGTGTCACAGTCAATGACACGTCGTCTGTGACGCAGACGACGGGGATCGCGACCAAGGTTCTCCCGAGCGTTGTGACCATCGAGGCAACCTCCTCCAGCGGCGGCGGAACCGGGTCAGGCGTCGTGCTGACCTCTGACGGTTACGTCGTCACCAACACGCACGTCGTCACCCTCGACGGTGCGACCGGAGACGCGACCGTCCGGGTCACCACGTCAGACGGGCGCGTCTATGACGCTGATGTCGTCGGCACCGACCCCACCTACGACCTCGCCGTGATCAAGCTCGTGGGCGCCGAGGACCTGACTCCGATCGAATTCGCCGACTCCTCGGATCTGAACGTCGGCGACCAGGCTGTCGCCATCGGCGCGCCGCTGGGGCTGTCAAACACGGTGACCACGGGTATCGTGAGCGCACTCAACCGGTCGATCCAGATCTCCTCGTCCGCTGCGCCCGACACCGAACAGAGCGACCCCAACTCCGAGGGCAACGGGACGCAAGGGCCGTTCTACTTCGACTTCGGTCAGGGTAACCAGGGCAGCACCGGGTCGAGCGCAACGATCTCGATCGCGGTGATCCAGACGGATGCCGCCATCAACCCCGGAAACTCGGGTGGTGCCCTGGTGGACTCCGACGGCAAGCTCATCGGCATCAATGTCGCCATCGCTTCTGCGGGCGGATCTTCAGGGCAGTCGGGCTCCATCGGCGTCGGCTTCTCGATCCCCTCGAACGTTGTCGAGCGGGTGACGCAGGAGATCATCGACACCGGTTCGGCGACGCACGGACTGCTGGGTGCGAGTGTGCAGAACGCGGCAGCGATCGCTGATTCGACGATCACGGGCGCGTACATCGCCGAGGTGACCGACGGCGGCGCGGCTCAGCGCGGTGGCCTGCAGGCAGGCGACATCGTGACGGGCTTCAACGGTGTGCCGATCTCGGACGCGACGGACCTCACCGCCCAGGTGCGTGCCGCGGCGGCGGGAAGCGATGCAACGGTGACCTTCGTTCGCGATGGTCAGACCCGCACGGTCGACGTGACGCTCGGCCAGCTCGGCTCGTGATCGCAGCCTGAGGTTCGATCTCCACAGACCCGACCGACGCCGCCCCGGACTATTCCGGGGCGGCGTCGGTCGCTTGCGTGCCTGGGTCTTTGTCGGGACGACGCGTGATGCTCCGAGCCGCACCGCCGATCGCCGTCGTGCCCTTGGAGACACCGCTGCCGATCACTGACGCACCTCGGCTCACGCCGCTACCCACGGCAGAACCTGCTCTCCGCACGGCCGAAACCGCAGAGTGCTCCAGCCGCCGGGCGCCGGGAAGCGGCGCGGTCTCTGGGGGCAGAGCTTGCGGAGGAATGCCGAAGGCTCGGCGCGAGCCCGCGAGCACCCGGCGGCCGAGGATGTGATTGCCGGTGCCGCCGATAGCCGCGCCAATGCCGAACGGGAGGGCCTTGCCGATCCATGAGGCTCCGCCCTTGGCTGCGAACTGGCGGACGAAGGTGGTCTTCAGGCGATCGACGAGAGGCCCCATCGCTGCCTTCGGGATCGTCTTGGTGACCATTTCGCCCCAGTAGGTCGAGCGCGTCGGCCCCCGCCCGGTCGCCTGGTTCGCCAGCTGGGAGACGAGGTCAATGCCTTCTTGTCCGAGCAACAGCATCAGCACGAGCGCGCGGGCGCGGTCGGGATCCGAGACGGGAATGCCGTGCACTTCGGCGACGGACTGCGCGAACAGTGTGGTCGCTTCCAAGAACCCGATGGTTTCGACGCCGCTCAGCGCAAGGGTGACGCCGGTGCCGATGCCGGGAATGACGGCCGTGGCGCCTACCGCCGCGCCGCCGGTGGTCACCGCGGCGAGGTATCGCCGCTCGAGGGTGCGGATGATCTGGGTGGAGGTTGCGTTCGGTTGGCGAAGACGGATGCTGCGCACATGAGCGAGCACGACCGGTCGCTGGATTGCCAGCACACGATCGAGCGCTCGGATGAACATCGGGTGCTCGTCCGATCCTTCCGGAGGAAGCCCACCCGACCAGGGGGCGTCATCCGGCAGCGAATGGATCTGATGGACCTTGTCGGCCATGGCGTGATCCTAAGCGCTTCGGCTGGGCATCCGCATGGCATGGAGTGTCATCGGGGGGTTGATGCAGAGGTCGATTGATAGTTTGGAGCGGTGACTGAGGCGACGGATCTTCCCGACGAGTCCTCCGGCGAGTCCGGCAAGACACCGGGGGAGGGATCCGCGAAGAAGCCGGCATCGCCCCGCACGCCGCGCGCACCGCGCAAAGCGTCGACTTCTCGGACGCCCGCTTCGAAGGCGTCGGGCTCCAGCCCCCGCACCCCGCGCAAGCCCGCGGCGACGCGACCTGCGACCCCGCGCAAGAGGCCTGTCTCGGCAGCGAAGCCGCCGGAGCATCAGGATGCGGCATCCGCTGAGCCTGAGGCGACCGCGGTCGATGGCGTGACGGTTGATCCTGCACTCGAGTCCGCGCTGGAGTCCATCGCAGCGAGCGAGACCCGCGATGCGGTCGACGAGGCCGTGGCGCCCGAGTTCGACGATGCCGTAGCCCCGGAGGTTGACGAGACCGAACCGGTGGAGGTCGCCGTGGCAGATGACTCAGCGACAGCTGAGGAGCCGGCGCCCGCGCCCGCGTTGGTGCTGCGCGACATCCGTAAGTCGTTCGGAGATCTTCAGGCACTGGACGGGATCAGCCTCGAGGTTCCCGTCGGCAGCTTCTACGGGATTGTCGGTCCCAACGGGGCGGGTAAGACGACGACCCTGTCGATCATCGCGGGTCTGCTTCGCGCCGACTCCGGCGAGATCACCATCGCTGGCGTGGATGCCGCGGCCAAGCCCGTGGCTGCGAAGCGGCTCATGGGCGTGCTTCCCGACCGATTCCGCACGTTCGACCGGCTGACCGGTCGTCAGCTGCTCTACTACTACGGCGCACTGCGAGGTCTCCCACCAGCAGAGGTCGAGCGACGCACGATTGACCTTGCCCGCGCCTTTGACCTCACGGAATCACTCGGCCGAGTCGTCTCCGATTACTCCGCCGGTATGTCCAAGAAGATCATGCTCGCCGGCGCTCTCATCCATTCGCCCCGCGTGCTGGTACTCGACGAGCCCTTTGAAGCCGTCGATCCGGTCTCGAGTGCGGCCATTCTCGACATCCTGCACGCCTACGTCGCGCACGGTGGAACCGTCATCCTCTCCAGCCACGGCATGGAGTTGGTCGAGCGGGTGTGCTCTCGCGTCGCGGTGATCGTCGCCGGCTCTCTGGTGGCCGAAGGAACGATCGATGAGGTGCGGGGCGAGGCCAGCCTCGAAGAGCGATTCGTCGAACTCGTCGGCGGGGCGGGCGAGCTGGAGGGCCTCGAGTGGTTGCACACGTTCTCCGACTGAGACTCGCGCTGCTGCTCGGTGCTTTCCGCGGAGATCCGCAGAAGGTCACTCGGGGTGTGGTCGGGGGGCTCCTGCTGCTGGCGGCGACCGTCGCTGCCTGCTGGGCTCTCCTGGGGGTGCAGGAGTCATCGACCGCCGCTGTCGCGGCAATCACCGTTTTCTGCGGGGCAACGCTGACGCTGGCCTTCGCGTTGGCTCCCATCGTCGCCGCGGTCACCGATCCGCTCGATCCGCGCCGGTTCCGGGTCTTCGCGCTTGCTCCTGATCCTCTGGCGGGAGCGCTCGCCCTCGCCGGGCTGTTCAGCGTGCCGGTGCTCGGCTTAGTCGCGCTCGCCGTGTGCGCGGCTGTTGTCTGGGTGGCTGCGGGGGCTACCGTCATAGCGGCGATCATGGCCACCATCATCGGGGTGGCGACCTGCGTCCTGTTTGCCCGCTGCGCGCTCGGCGTTGCCGGCCTCATCTTCGGTGATCGCCGGTCGAGAGAGCTCTCCGGGCTTCTGCTCGTCACGGTTCTGGTGATCGTCGTCCCCGTGGGCGTCTTTCTCGCATCGCTTGACTGGCGTGGCACCGTTCCTGGCCCGTTGCAGCAGGTGGTCGACGTCCTGAGTTTCACTCCCATCGGCGCCGCGTGGGCCTTTCCTCTGCTGTTCACGCGGGGCGACGCATCCGGGTTCCTTGCCCTGATCGTCGCGCTGGCAACTGTCGTCGCGCTGGGGTTTGCGTGGCTCGCGCTAGTGCGTCACTTCCTCTCGAGTATCGAGAAGCCGCTGACAACGCGGGAACGCGGCGGACTCGGGTGGTTCAGCGTCGTTCCCGGCACCCCCGGGGGAGCTGTCGCCGCCCGAAGCCTGGTGTACTGGCTGCGCGACCGGCGGTACCTCGTGAACACCCTCGTGATTCCTGTCGCCGCCGTGGCGACCGTGGTGCCCCTGTTGATCGCCGGCGTTCCCGCCAACGTCGCGGCGCTCGTTCCGATCCTGTTCGTCGCGCTCTTTTTCGGATGGCTGCCGCACAACGACCTCGCGTACGACTCGACGGCGATCTGGATGCATGTCGCGAGCGGCCTGCGCGGCCTTCCCGACCGCGTCGGGCGGCTTGTTCCGATCCTCGTCATCGCCATACCGGTGCTGGCCATCGGTATTCCGGTGTCTGTCGCCCTTCACGGACGGTGGGCGATCGCACCGGCCATCGTCGGCGTGTGCGTGTCACTGTTTTTCTCAGGCCTCGGCTTGTCGAGTATCGCCTCGGCTGCCTCGCCCTATCCCGTCACACCGCCGGGCGAGAGCCCGTTCCAGCAGCCGCAGCGCACCGGATCCAGCGGAGCGGTGTCCCAGGCCCTCGTCATGCTCGGTGCCTTGGCCGTGTCGGCGCCGAGCCTGTGGTGGACCTGGCTCGCCCTCACGCGCACGATCGAGGCCGCCGCGCTCGCCCTCTGGGTCGGTGTTGCGACGGGGCTCGGAGTGCTCGTGCTCGGCGTGGCCATCGGCGCTGCCGTGTTCACACGCCGCACCGGGCGGATCATGGAGTTCGCCGAGGCATCCTGACGGCACTTCTCCGGCCACCGCCCGTGCAGCATCCGGACGGGTGAGCCCGAGCCGGGGCCGGATGCCGGGACTACACTGACTGACCATGAGCACTCCGCTGGACAGCCCCGACCAGGGCGGACTTGCGACCCTCGATCGCGAGCTCGAAGAGCTCCTCCGAGAAGAGACCGTCGAACCCGGGGACCACGAGCGGTTCTCGCACTACGTCAAGAAAGACAAGATCCTCGAGTCGGCTCTCACCGGAAAGCCCGTCAAGGCGCTGTGCGGCAAGAAGTGGACCCCCGGCCGCGACCCCGAGAAGTTCCCGGTGTGCCCGACCTGCAAAGAGATCTACGAGCGGATGCAGCACTGACCCGCAGCGCTCGGGCGGTCAGCCCGCGTGGTACGTGGTCTCCAGGGCAGGCTCGGAACGGCTGAGTGCCAGTGCCGCGAGCGGAAGTTCGGCGCGGACGCGTGCGTGGTGATCCCGAGCGACGCTGGCCCCATGGGGTCCCTCGGCCGAAGCATCGATCTCGCCGTGGACCACGAGCGGAACCTGCAGGGCACGGGCATCCGCATGCGGCGCCGGCGTCTCGCGGTGCTCGAAACCTTCGGCGACGACGATGAGCTCTTCGCGGGCAATCCCGTCCTCAAGGATTCGAAAAGCCGTCTTTCGCCCGCCCTGCGAGGCTTTGGCCGTTGAGGTCTTCGCCACCGGAATCCACGCTCCGCCGGCATCCTGGCGTGCCACGAGCTTGTAGACAAGGCCCGCCGTCGGCGAGCCGGAGCCCGTCGCCAGCGCCGTGCCGACGCCGTAAGCATCCACCGGGGATGCCGCCAGCGCCGCGATCGCAAACTCGTCGAGGTCGCTGGTGACCGTGATGCGGGTGTCGCGCGCGCCGAGGGCATCCAGTTGCCGCCGCACCTGCGCGGCGACGACCGGGAGATCACCCGAGTCGATGCGTACCCCGCCGAGCCCGCTGCCGGCAACCGTGATCGCCGTTGCCACGCCGGTTTCGACGTCGTACGTGTCGATGAGCAGTGTCGTCTGGTCGCCGAGGGCCCGAAGCTGCGCCGCGAACGCGTCGGCTTCGGTGTCGTGAAGCAGCGTCCAGCTGTGCGCTGCGGTCCCCATCGTGGGGATGCCCCAGCGGCGCCCCGCCTCCAGGTTGCTCGTCGCACTGAAGCCCGCGATGAAGGCGGCCCGCGCCGCAGCGACAGCTGACCATTCGCCGGTGCGTCGCGATCCCATCTCGGCGAGGGGGCGGTCGCCGGCGGCAATGCTCATGCGTGCCGCGGCCGCGGCCACCGCGGAGTCGTAGTTCAGCACGCTCAGGGCAAGGGTCTCGAGTATGACGGCCTCGGCAAAGGTCCCTTCGATCGTCAGCAGCGGAGACCCCGGAAAATACAGCTCGCCCTCCCGGTATCCGTGGATCGATCCCGTGAAGCGGTACTGCTCGAGAAAGCGCAGCGTCTGGGCATCCACGACTCGCTCGTCACGCAGGAAGCGCAGCTCGTCGTCGCCGAACCGGAAGTCGCGGAGGAGGCTCAGGAGGCGCCCGGTGCCTGCCACGACGCCGAACCGGCGGCCGCCGGGGAGGCGGCGCGCGAAGACGTCGAAGACGCATCGGCGCGAGGCAGTGCCGTCGTGCAGTGCGGCATCGAGCATCGTCAGTTCGTACCGGTCGGTGAGCAGTGCCGTGCTGACGGATGCTGTCATGCGCGCCAGCCTAGTGATGGGGCCGCCGCGGCATCCATCCCGTGCCGGGTAGCGGCGCGTGGGAGACGAGCGCTGGCGTAGGCTGGTGCACCGTGAACAACGCGCCGATCGGGATCTTCGACTCCGGTGTCGGCGGGCTCACCGTAGCGCGGGCCATCTCGGACCAGCTGCCCCGCGAGTCGCTGCTCTACATCGGTGACACCGCCCACTCGCCCTACGGGCCCAAGCCGATCGCCGATGTGCGCCGCTACTCGCTCGAGGTGCTCGACGCCCTCGTCGCGCAGGGCGTGAAAATGCTCGTGATCGCCTGCAACACGGCATCCGCTGCCGTCTTGCGCGATGCCCGCGAACGCTACGACGTCCCCGTCGTCGAGGTGATCGGCCCCGCAGTCCGGACGGCGATGTCGACGACCCGGTCGGGACGGATCGGCGTCATCGGCACGACCGGCACGATCGGCTCGCGCGCGTACCAGGACATGCTCGAGGTCAACGACCGGCTCGCTGTGTTCGCGCAGGCGTGCCCGCGTTTCGTCGACTTCGTCGAGGCGGGCGAGACCGATACCCCCGACGTGCTCGCAGTCGCCGAGGAGTACCTCGCGCCGCTCCGGCACGCCGCCGTGGACACTCTCGTGCTCGGCTGCACGCACTACCCGTTCCTGAAGGGTGCCATCAGCTACGTCATGGGGCCGGATGTCTCGCTCGTCTCCAGCGACACCGAGACGGCGAACGACGTGTACCGGCAGCTCGTGAGCCGGGATCTGCTGGCGGGAACGGATGCCACGGCGACCCACACCTACGAAGCGACCGGCGACTCAGCTGACGAGTTCGTGCGACTTGCCCACCGACTCATGGGTCGCGAGGTGCGAGACGTTCGCCTCGTACAGACCGGAGCCATCGACCTGCGGCGCTGACCTGCCGCACTGACCGACGCCCCGCCGAGGCGGAGCATCCGACCCGAAAGAGAACCCGCATGAGCGAGATCACCCGCGCCGATGGCCGCGCCGTCGACCAGTTGCGCCCCATCACGATCGAACGAGGCTGGTCGGCCCAGGCAGAAGGATCAGCGCTGATCAGCTTCGGTGGAACCCGCGTGCTGTGCACGGCATCCTTCACCAACGGTGTGCCGCGCTGGCTCACCGGCAAGGGCAAGGGCTGGGTCACCGCTGAATACGCGATGCTGCCGCGCGCGACCAACGATCGCAACGACCGCGAAAGCGTCAAGGGCAAGATCGGCGGGCGCACGCACGAGATTTCGCGCCTTATCGGCCGGGCTCTGCGGGCCGTCGTCGACACGAAGGCACTCGGCGAGAACACGATCGTGATCGACTGCGACGTGTTGCAGGCCGACGGGGGAACCCGAACCGCGGCAATCACCGGAGCCTACGTGGCGCTCGCCGATGCGATCGAGTGGGGCCGGCGCAAGAAGTTCATCGGCCAGAAATCGCAGGTGCTGCTCGACTCAGTGGCCGCCGTCTCGGTCGGCATCATCGACGGTGAGCCGATGCTCGACCTCGCCTACGTCGAGGACGTCCGTGCCGAGACCGACATGAACGTCGTCGTGACGGGGCGCGGGTTGTTCGTCGAGGTGCAGGGCACGGCCGAGGGTGCGCCCTTCGACAAGCGGGAGCTTGACGCACTCCTCGAACTGGGTCTGTCGGGATGCGCGACCCTGCGCGACATCCAGACCGACACGCTCAGCACTGACTCCCGAAGCGCGGGTGAGTGACCGGATGCCGCAGCAGATCGTCCTGGCAACCCACAACCCCCACAAGGTAGCCGAGTTTGGCCGGATCGTCGCGGCGACCCGTCCCGACCTGCACGTCATCGGCTACGACGGGCCCGAGCCCGTCGAGGACGGCGTCAACTTCGCCGAGAACGCCCTGATCAAGGCGCGGGCGGCCGCCCGTCACACGGGCCTCGCGGCGCTCGCCGATGACTCCGGCATCGCTGTCAGCGTGATGGGCGGGGCGCCGGGAATCTTCTCGGCGTACTGGGCAGGTCACAAGAAGGATGCCGCCGCGAACATGCATCTGTTGCTGGACCAGCTCTCTGACATCGCAGACCCGCATCGCAAGGCATCGTTCGTGTCGACCATCGCGCTTGTCGTCCCCGAACCGGGGTCGACGGCCTTCGCCATGGAGCACGTGGTCGAGGGGCACTGGCACGGGCGCCTTGCCACGGAACCGCGCGGCGACGGCGGGTTCGGCTACGACCCGATCTTCATCCCCGACGGCCAGGAACCGGGCGCAGAGCGCACTGTCGGACAGTGGAGCCCGGAGGAGAAGACCGCGGCATCCCACCGCGCCCAGGCCTTCATCGCCCTCGCGCCCCTGTTGTCGGCGCTCTGAGCGCGGGTACGGAAGCGAGAATCAGACTCGTTCCCGATTGGGCGTAAAGCCCTGCCGCGGCCTGCTCTCGCCCCTACGCTGGGTGCCGTGCATGATCACGCTCCCGGCATCCGTGGTGCGAGCAACCGTCGCCTGCTGACGGCCTCGCTCACGATCACCTCGGTCGTTCTCGTCGTTCAGGTGGTCGGTGCGTTCCTCAGCGGCTCGCTTGCCTTGCTCGCCGACTCCGTCCACATGCTCACGGATACGGCGGCCCTAGTGATTGCTCTGATCGCGAGTATCGTCGCGGCACGGCCCGCCACCGACCGGCAGACCTACGGTTACCAGCGAGCTGAGGTGTTCGGCGCCCTGATCAACGCCGTCCTGCTGATCGGTCTGTCGGCGTGGATCGTCGTGGAGGCGATCCAGCGCCTGATCGATCCGGGAGAGGCCGAGGTGCGCGGCGGCATCATGCTGATCGTCGCGGTTGTCGGACTTCTTGCCAACGCCGCGGCGATGTGGCTGCTCTCTGCCGCGCAGCGTACGAGCATCAATGTCCGCGGCGCCTACCTCGAGGTGCTCGGCGACCTTCTGGGGTCGGCTCTGGTCATCGTCGCAGCGATCATTGTGCTGATGACCGGCTGGCAGCCAGCGGATGCTGTCGCGTCGCTGCTGATCGCGGCACTCATCGTGCCGCGCGCGGTCGGGCTGCTGCGCGAGGTCTTCCACGTCCTGTCGGAATCGGCGCCGAAAGGCACCCACGTCGCCGAAATCCGCGAGCACATCCTCTCGGCAGAGGACGTCGTCGCCGTGCACGACATCCACGTGTGGCAGCTGACCCGGGGAGCTCCCGTCTTCACCGCTCACGTCGTCATCGACCCGGATGCCATCGCGGCTGGGCGATCGGGTGAGATCCTCTCGCGCCTGCAGACCTGCCTTGCCTCGCACTTCGACGTCGAGCACTTGACCTTCCAGCTCGAGCCCGCGGGCCACGTCGATTCGGGCGACGCCACGCACGCCTAGGGGCTGTCCTCCCGCACGACGGTGTCGGGGGAGCGATCGGGGCGAAGCCCGCGCCAGCGGGCGTGGCGCAGGATGCCGCCGGGTGTGAACTCGGCGAACTCGACGTCGCCGACGAGCTCTGGCCTCACCCAGATCGCATCCTGTGCGTCAGCCTCCGGCACGCCGACGAACGGATTCTCGTCGTTCCCGAGAGGGGCGAGCAGGCGCCCGAGGGCCGCAAGCGCGGCATCCGAGAAGCCCGTACCGACGCGTCCCGCGTACCGTAAGCCATCCGGACCCGGGATACCGACCAGGAGCGATCCAATCGCTCCCGACCTGCCACCCTGACCGGGCCGGATGCCGCCGATGACGACATCCTGGGTGCGGGTGAACTTGATCTTGAGCCAATCGGGCGAGCGCTCGCCCGGCCGGTAGCGCGACCCGGGGTTCTTGACGACCACCCCCTCGAGGGCGGCCTCGCGTGCCGCGTCTAGCGTTGCTTCCAGATCGTCGAAGACCGGCGGGACCGCAACGCGTTCGCCCGCCCCATCGGCAAGACGCTCCAGCAGTGCGCGGCGATCACGCAGCGGCAACGCCGTCGCATCCCGCCCGTCGATCTGGAGCAGATCGAACAGGTAGTACCTCACCGGCGTGCGCGCGGCCTCGCGGACGATCTCGGCCAGATTCGCGAGGTTCATCCGCTTCTGCAGCAGCGGAAAGCTCGGTCTGCCTTTTTCATCCAGCGCGACGATCTCGCCGTCGACCACGCACGGCGCCTCGCCCAGCGCAGCATCCTGCAGGTCGGGATAGGTCGCTGTCAGGTCGTTGCCGCTGCGGGCGCGGAGGGTGAGGGAGGTTCCATCCCAGGTTCCGACAGCACGGATGCCGTCCCACTTCATTTCCACCCAGGGCTCGCCTCCCCAGCGGGCGATCGCCCCTGCGGCAAGCCCTGGCGTCGACAGGGTTGCAAGCATCGGGGCAACCCTGTCGTCACGCTTGGGGGACTCACGTGGTTCGGGAACCGCGCGTGCCGCGGGCTTCTTCGCAGTGGGCGCGTCCTTCATCCGGTGGAGGAGCCACTGCGACTTCTCGCCCTCGCCGGCGGTACGGATGAGCGCGAACCGCGCGTCATCCATGGCTTCGCCGGGCGTGCCGTGGGTACGGAAGATGACCTCGTCGGCGCGCCACTTCTCGGTCTCGTAGGTGCCCGTGTCCCACACCGTCATGGTCCCGGCGCCGTACTCGCCCTTCGGGATGGTGCCGTGAAAGGTCAGGTACTCGATCGGGTGGTCTTCGGTCATCACGGCGAGGTTGTTGCGGTCAGGAGTCTCGGGGATCCCGTGTGGCACCGCCCAGCTCACCAGCACGCCGTCCTTCTCCAGACGCAGATCGAAATGCAGGCGCGACGCGTGATGCTCCTGCACGACGAAGCGCGGCGGATCACCCTCGCCACGGGCGGTCGGCCGGGCGCCGACATCCGGAACCGGCTCCGGGGTTCTCGCAGCATCGCGCTTCTCGCGGTAGCGATCCAACGAAGCGGCAGCCGACGCACCGAAGAACGGTGCCATCCCCGCTGCCGCACGCTCGAGAACCTCCGAGAAGAGCAGCTGCCGCAGATCCGGTTCGGCGAGCTCATCCCAGGTGCGCGGCGCTGCCACGGTGGGATGCTCGCGCCCTCGAAGCGAGTACGGGCTGATCGTCGTCTTCTTGCCGTTGTTCTGGCTCCAGTCCAGAAAGACCCTTCCCGCACGTACCGCCTTGGACATGGAGCTGACGACCAGATCCGGATGATCCGCCTCGAGCGCACGAGCTAACTCCCGCGCCAGGTTCGAGGCGGATTCGCTCGTGAGGGTTCCCGGAAGCGGCGCGTACAGATGGATGCCTTTGCTGCCGCTGGTGACAGGGATGCTCTCCAGCGACATCCCGCGCAGAATCTCGCGCACGAGCCGAGCAACCTTGGCGCACTCGGCCAGACCCATACCGGGTCCCGGATCGAGGTCGAGGACCAGCCGATCCGGATTCGCCGGTGATCCGTCTGCGGCGAAGCGCCATTGGGGCACGTGGAGTTCGAGGCTCGCTACCTGCCCGAGCCACACGAGCGCCGCCTGCGAATCGATGAGCGGGTATGTCTTCGTTCCGGAGGAGTGCTCGATGGGCATTCGGGGGAGCCACTCGGGAGCGCCGCGCTCGAGATCCTTCGTGAAAAACGACATGCCCGGATGCTGCGCGTCGCCCACACCGTCTGGCCATCGCTTTCGGGTGACGGGGCGCCCCGCCAGCAGCGGCAGGATGGCCGGGGCGATGCGGCTGTAGTAATCGATGACCTCGCCCTTGGTGGTGCCCGTTGCCGGATACAGCACCTTGTCGAGGTTGGTGAGACGCAACCGGTGCCCCTGCACCTGCACAGTCTGCTCCCGACCCGCCATGGGCCCAGGCTAGCCCGCGGTGCCTGAGACGGGTCGGATGCTGGCACTGGGCGCCGCGAACGTGTGTACTGGTGTGATGAGGTCCATCTGGAAGGGTGCGTTGACGTTCGGACTGGTCAACGTTCCGGTGAAGGTCTATGCCGCCACCGAGGACCACGACGTGTCGCTGCATCAGGTCCATGCCGCCGACGGGGGTCGCATCCGCTATCAGCGCGTGTGCGAACTCGACGGTGAGGTCGTGCCCTACAGCGAGATCGACCGGGCCTACGACGACGGCGAGAAGACCGTCATCTTGACGAAAGAGGACTTCGCGGCGCTTCCCTCCGAACGCAGCCGCGAAATCGAGGTCGTCGAGTTCGTCCCGACCGAGCAGGTCGACGTCCTGACGCTCGACAAGGCGTACTACCTCGAACCGGACTCGAAGTCGCCCAAGGCCTACGTGCTGCTGCGCAAGACGCTGGAGCAGACCGACCGCACTGCGATCGTGCGGTTCTCGCTGCGGCAGAAGACACGGCTCGCGGCGCTCCGGGTGCGCGGCGACGTCCTCGTTCTGCAGACCCTGTTGTGGGCAGACGAGGTGCGGGAGGCAGCGTTCCCGTCGCTGAGCGAGTCGGTGAAGATCTCCGACAAGGAGCTCGAGCTGTCGGCATCCCTCGTCGAGAGCTTCTCGGGCGATTTCGACCCCGCCGACTTCGTCGACGAGTACCAGCAGGAGCTGCGGACCCTCATCGAGGCCAAGCTCGAGAAGGGGGATGCGCTCGACACCTCCGAGACGTTCGGTGAGCAGCCCGAAGACCAAGGTGGCGAAGTCATCGACCTCATGGAGGCGCTGCGCGCCAGCGTCGAACGCTCGCGAGCCGCACGCGAGAAGAAGTCCGGTTAGTCAGGACGAACCGGGAAAGGCAGCGGCGAACAGCGCGTTCGCATCGGCGGTGAGCGCCTCGGTCTGCGCGCGTAGCTCCGCCGCCTGGACTTCTTGCTCGATGATGGCAGGTTCCCGTGCGGCGAGGTCAGCGGCCAATCCGTCGAGTTCGTCGGCTCGGAAGCGCAGGTACTCTTCCCACGACGTCTGACGGCGCTCGCCCGCGAACGTCGTGAACGTCACGACGTACGATCCGCGCTCGGCCTCCGGTGTCGCCTCGAACTGGGCGAGATCACTGCTGTACCGGGTCAGCGCCTGGTCGTACCAGCTCTGGTCGGCGTTCCACTGCGCGCGTGCCTGCCCGGCTGCTGTCTCGGCCTCGGCGACCCGAGACCACGCGGCCTCGACGTCGGCCCGCACGCCGTCGAGCACGGCGATCGACGCCGCGTGCACCGCGACGAGGGCCGAGCGGTCGGCAAAGGTCTCGGAGTAGAGCGCCTCAAGCTCGGGCGTGAATCCGCCGTCGAACTCCACCTGTGAGCCCAGGTAGGCGAAGAGCTCGTTGCCGCGACGTGATTCGTCTGCGCCCACCGACGCCTCGATCTGTGCGAGCACCGGATCACCTTCGGGGATTCTTGCTGCTTCGGCGGCGACGAGCGCATCGACCTCCCGCTGCTGGTCAGGGCTCATGCGGCCGTAAACGGCGTGGAGCAGTTCGTGCGCGGCGAATGTCACCGTGAAGCCCGTGAGGCGCTCGTTGCCCGGCTCGAAGAGGTACATGCGGTCTGTGCTCGGCCGGTAGCAGCCGAGGGTCACGGCGCCGCCTTCGTCCTCGCCGCCC
>NZ_JASBSF010000017.1 GCF_030149085.1 Microbacterium sp.
GCCTGGTGCTGGCCGGGTTCGTGCAGCCCTTCTACGTGTGGCTGAACACCTACCTCGGGTGGATTCCGCTGTTCAGCGGCCAGGTGTCAGCCACCGGCCGCACGATCCTCACCGCCGCCCTGGTACTGGCCATCATGGTGCTGCCGATCATGACCGCGATCTGCCGCGAAGTGTTCCTGCAGACGCCGGTGTTGCACGAAGAGGCGGCGCTGGCGCTCGGCGCCACCCGCTGGGAAATGATCAAGATGGCGGTGCTGCCCTTCGCCCGCGGTGGCATGGTATCGGCCGCGATGCTCGCACTCGGTCGAGCGCTCGGCGAGACGATGGCCGTGACGATGGTGCTCTCGGTATCGGGAGTCGTCACCTTCGAGCTGCTGACTGCCACCAACCCGACCACGATCCCGGCGAATATCGCCCTCCAGTTCCCCGAGGCATACGGCACCGGCGTGAGCCTGCTGATCGCCACCGGCCTCGTCCTATTCGTCGTCACCTTCGCCGTCAACGCGATCGCTCGCTGGATCGTCAACCGCCGCGCTGAGTTCTCGGGAGCCAACTGATGTCCACCGCAACCGCCACGGCGACGCGTCCGAGCGCCAACAGCTTCTCGAACGGGCGGCTTCCGAAGGGGACGAGCTGGCTCCTGCTCGCGGGCTCCCTCATCGTCATGGGTCTGGTGTTCTTCCTCCTGAACATCGACCAGCCCGTCGCGAACTACAACATCGTCGCCGCCGTCTTCCTCGGCGCGGTGCTCTACGCCATCCTGATCTTCGTCGTCGCCTCGATCGTTGAAGGACGCCGCAACGCGACCGACCGCTTCATCACCGCAGTGGTCTCGGCGGCATTCGTCGTCGCGCTCCTGCCGCTGATTTCGCTGCTGTTCACGGTTCTGGTCAACGGGCTCGCCCGATTCGACATCGAGTTCTTCTCGTCGTCGATGCGCAACGTGATCGGCGACGGCGGTGGTGCGCTGCACGCGATCGTCGGAACACTGCTGATCACACTGACGGCGACGATCATCTCGGTTCCGATCGGGCTGATGACCTCGATCTACCTGGTCGAGTACGGCAACAGCGGCAAACTCGCCCGCGCAATCACGTTCTTCGTCGACGTCATGACCGGCATCCCCTCGATCGTCGCTGGTCTGTTCGCGTACGCCGTGTTCGTGATCTTCTTCGGAGCCGGATACTCCTCGGGCTTCGAAGGTGCCATCGCGCTGAGCGTGCTCATGATCCCCGTTGTCGTCCGCTCCTCGGAAGAGATGCTGCGCCTGGTTCCCAACGAACTGCGCGAAGCGTCGTTCGCGCTCGGCGTTCCGAAGTGGCTCACGATTGTGAAGGTCGTGCTGCCGACATCCATCGCTGGTATCACCACCGGTGTGATGCTCGCGATCGCCCGTGTCATCGGTGAGACTGCCCCGCTGCTGCTCACCGCCGGCTACACCCAGAGCATGAACTGGAATATCTGGGATGGGAACATGATGACCCTCCCGGTGTTCGTCTACAACCAGTACGCCAACCAGGGCACCAACCCCGATGCCGCGATCTCGCGCGCGTGGGCGGGGGCCCTGACCCTGATCCTCATCGTCATGGTGCTCAACCTCGCCGCCCGCTTTGTCGCGAAGTTCTTCGCGCCCAAGACCGGTCGCTGAACCCGAAGGAATATCCGTGTCCAAGCGCATCGATGTCAACGACCTCAACGTCTACTACGGCAACTTCCTCGCCGTCGAGGGCGTCTCGCTCACAATCGAGCCCCGCTCGGTGACCGCCTTCATCGGCCCTTCCGGTTGCGGCAAGTCGACCTTCCTTCGCACGCTGAACCGGATGCACGAAGTCATCCCGGGCGCACGCGTCGAGGGTGAGGTGCTGATCGACGGCGACAACCTGTACGGCGCGGGCGTCGACCCCGTGCTCGTGCGTCGCCAGGTCGGCATGGTGTTCCAGCGTCCGAACCCGTTCCCGACGATGTCGATCCGTGAGAACGTGCTCGCCGGCGTCAAGCTGAACAACCAGCGCATGTCCAAGAGCGACCAGGAGGCGCTCGTCGAGAAGTCCCTACAGGGCGCGAACCTGTGGAACGAGGTCAAGGACCGTCTCGACCGTCCCGGTTCGGGCCTCTCGGGTGGTCAGCAGCAGCGCCTCTGCATCGCGCGCGCCATCGCGGTCGAGCCTGACGTTCTGCTGATGGATGAGCCGTGCTCGGCCCTCGACCCGATCTCCACCCTCGCGATCGAAGACCTCATCGAGGAGCTCAAGAGCGAGTACACGATCGTCATCGTGACGCACAACATGCAGCAGGCCACACGCGTGTCCGACAAGACCGCGTTCTTCAACATCGCCGGTACCGGCAAGCCGGGCAAGCTCATCGAGTACGACGAGACCACCACGATCTTCACCCGCCCGAAGGTCAAGGACACCGAAGACTACGTCTCGGGCCGCTTCGG
>NZ_JASBSF010000024.1 GCF_030149085.1 Microbacterium sp.
TCTGCGAGTTCTTTCTGATCGATGATCTCCCCGGTCACGGGATCAATCATCTCGTCGTCAACAACGACAGTGGTCGTGTCAGCCACGGCCATCTCCTTTCGGATCAGGCCGGACCCCACACACCGTTATTCAGACAGTCCCGCGAGCCAGCGTCCGAGTGAGCTGAGTGAGACTGTCGTTGCGCAGTGTGGCACAGTAATCGCGCACAGACTTACCCACGAGTCAGATCAAGCACTGCTTCGTCACGCCACTGCGCTGAGTTCTCGTGCCCTTCTCGATCAACTGCCGGGCCTTGCTCAGCAACATGCTCTGGTTACCGGGGTGAGTACCGGAGTGCCAGTAGCGGTGCGTATTCGAGATGTTGTGGACGCCCCTAAGAGCAACGACCCCGATTTCATCGCAAGTTGGACTGATGAGGAGAGGATTGCCGAGCTACCTCAGCACATTGACCGGGTCGTAGTGGACTGGCAAGGCCACGCCTAATTAGGCTCGGACAGGCGACCTATCCCGGAGTATTCACGTGCAGTGGACGATTTATTTGCTGCGACCGTGGGTATCGCGCATTGCGACTCCTGAGTCGATGAGCCAGGTGCGCACTGTGCCCGCCGAGAACCCAAGTCTGCTGCCGACCGTTTCAAGCGAGTCGCCAGCCTCGTATCGGCGACGCATCTCATCGACCTCGTGCGGCTCAGGAGCACGGCCTCGGAGTTTCAACCCGCGCTTGCGTAGCTGGTGCGCAAGTGACTGGCGGCTGATTCCAAGGTCTGAAGCAATCGCCTTGAGAGTCGCGCCTGCTTCGTATCGAGCTTCAGCGATGACCAGCTTCTCCTCGCTCAAAGGCGGGAGATGAGTGGGGAGTTTCCGGCCGTGGCGACGCTGTAGCAGAGGTCGCTGTCGGATGAGATGATGGGTACTCACTATGCGGCGCAAGGGCGGGGCACTTTTCGACAGTATTCCCCTTACTTCCACCAAACGAGGAAGGGCGCCCCATGCGGGCGCCCTTCCTCGTTCCCTCCGGAGAGGTCTACGCGCCCACTCTAGAACCAGGTGAAGGGGACGATCACCGTCAGTCCGAGGGCAAGCAGGAAGATGGCGCTGCTCACGCCGATGAGAATCCACTGCGCTCGACGGTTTCGGATCACTGCGGCGATACCGAGAAGGAAGAGCGCGATTGCCATCAACACTGTGTTGAGCGTCAGTCGATCGCTGTACTGATTTGCCTCGTCACCCTGAGCGAGCAGGGCCTTTGCAGCAGTATCCGCGTCCGACCACGCGCCGAACAGTGCGTACTGGTAGTCCTCCGAAGCCTGCGGGTCGGTGTAGGTGGTCGGGTCGGCCTCGTTCTCAGCCTGGGCCCATGCGATGGCGGCGTCGAGGTCCTCCGAGACGCTCGTGAAATACAGCTGGTCATACTTCTCGGATGCCGCGGCGGCGACATCCGGGTCGGTGCCCTCCATCTCGATCTGATACTCCGAGAGGCGCGTGAGTGTCTCGGCATCCTGCACGTACTGCTGGTTTGCCTCCAAGTAGATCGACTCCGCTTCGGTCTGGGCAGCCCCACCGCGTGAGTACGCGGCTGCCTGCTGACCGCCGTAGAGAGCGGCCTCGAAGGAGACGTATGCGGTGGCAACAGAGACCACGCCAAGGAGGATGACGATGAGGAGCTGGAGGTCCTCAAGGAATGAGTGTCGGCGCGACGATACTGCGTCGGAAGATTCGGGCATGAGCGAGATCGTACTGCCTCGGCGAGGTTGCCGATGTCACCCTCGCGGCCGTGGAAATCCTGCTCAGCTGTAGACCGAGGTAATGCCCAAATACTCCTCGAGCGACAGCCCGCTGTTGTACACCGCCGTCGCGGTGTCGACGCCGAGGTAGCGCAGGTGCCAGGGCTCCCAGATGTATCCGGTCACGCCCTCTTTACCCTGCGGGTAGCGCACGATGAAACCGAACCGGTGCGCGTTTGCGGCGACCCATTGACCCTCGGGCGTGTATCCGAACGCTTCCGTGATGGTGTTCAGATCAAACGCGAGGCCCGACTGGTGCTCACTGTGCCCGGGCCGCGCCGAGTACCGGTCGGCAGCAGCCGTACCGTCGCGGGAGGCGTAGCTGTTGTAGACCTTGACCTGTGTCGCATAGGAGCGGAACCCGCTCGCAATCCAGAGGTTGTACCCGAGCGATGCAGCTTCGGCACGCATCCGCTCGAACGCGGCGAGTGTGTCGCCAGTCAGTCCGTTCCCGTACCAGCTGGGCAGGCGATAAGTCTTGTTGGCGATGAGGATGCCGTTGATATACGTCGGTTGGACGTCGTCGTCTCCACCGCCGCTGTTGCCCCGTGCCTGCGCAGCCTCAGCTGCGGCTTGCGAGTCCTGGACCGCGGTCCAGGACTGCTGGTACGCGCCGATCCGCTGCGACGCGCTACCAGCAGCGGGGTCGCCGAGCGCTGCGACCGCTGCTGCGTACGCATCCTTGGTCTCCTGCGCGGCGAGACTCGGCACCTCGACCGCTGCTCCGTGAGCGGCAGCAGACGCGACGACGGCGTCGATATCGGCCAACGCCGCAGTGGTGGCGGCCTCAAGCTCCGAGGTCGACTGCTCGGATGTCTCGGCGGTCTCGGTCAGGTGGGCCGCATCCTCGGTGAGCGATTGCGCCTGCGCGAGCTGAGCCTCTCGGCCCTCGGGTACGTCTGGTGTTGAGCGCGGGTCGGGTGCGGTTGTCGTAGCCGTCACCTCACCCGGCGCGGCGATCGTCAGCAGCCCGGCCGCGACTAATGCATCCAACGACGCTCGCAGCGCATCGAGCGCCGCTGAGTCCTGCAGCATCTCGGCGTTCGTGACCTCGATGACCGTCGATGCCTCAGCTGCCGCAGCGATGGCATCCGTCTGGGCGGCGCTGAATCCAGCGGCCGATTGGTCGACCGCGTCTCCGGAAGCCACCCACTGGGCGAGTGCGTCATCGAACGCGGTGCGGGCCTTGGCGTTGTCGGTCGTGATCGTCCCGACGACGCCGGCCGTCGTGAACACCGCCGCGAACCCGAGGAACGTCCGGCGCGCGATCGCTCGGTCTTTGCGGCTTGCCCCCATGCAGACAAGGGTAGTGCGCGTGAGAACGGGTAGCGTGAACACGTGAGTTCGGCAGGTCGCCATCGATTCCATGCGGTATGCCGCGGAGAAGACGCGGGCATGCTCACGCCCGTGACGCGCGCGGGAATCGCGGCAGCAGCCGTGGCCTGCTGCGTGCTCGGTAGTCTCGGCTTCGCGCCGGCGGCGGACGCCGCGAGCTCGCCATCCGGGGCCACGCAAGCGCCGACAGGTGAGGTTGTCGTCGTCGCCGGCACAGCCGAGAGCGTCGCCGCTCGAGCCACCGCGGCCGTTGCGGCGATGAGTCTCAGCGAGCGCGCCGCGAGCGTGATCATGGGGCACATCTCGACAACCGACCCCGGCGTGCTTCGCGACTACGTGTCGAGTACTGGTGTCGGCGGTTTCATCCTCATGGGCGCGAACATCCCGGGCTCCGAAGACCGGTTACGCGAGATCACTGCGGCGCTCACGGTAGACCCGGCGGTCCCGCCGCTGTTGGGCATCGACCAGGAAGGCGGCGACGTGTCTCGCCTGCCGTGGGACGATTTCCCGTCGTCGGTCACGCTCAAGAATGAGCCGCCGGAGGCTACCGAACTCGCTTTCGCCGGAAGAGGTGCACTCGTCCAGCGCGCGGGCATCTCGGTGAACTTCGGGATCGTCGCCGACATCACCGACGACACCAGCATGTTCATCTACCGCCGGGCGCTCGGGACAACACCCGAGAGTGGTGCCTCACACGTTGCTGCTGCGGTGGTCGGCGAGGAACCCGAGGCCCTGTCGACCCTCAAGCATTTTCCGGGCCATGGCGCTGCCCCGGGCGACTCGCACCGCGGCATCCCGTCAACGACAGAGACCTACGACCAGTGGCGTCAAACGGATGCCGTCCCCTTCGCGGCTGGCATCGAGGCCGGTGCTCCGCTACTCATGTTCGGGCACCTCGTGTACACATCGATCGACGAGAAGCCCGCGACCCTGTCGAGCGAATGGCACCGCATCGCGCGAGAAGATCTCGGCTTCGACGGCGTCGCGATCACCGATGACCTCGGGATGCTCGAGGCGTCGGGCCTCCGCGAATACCAGGATCCCGTTTCCAACGCCGTCGCTGCCCTCGCCGCGGGCAACGACATGCTGCTGTCGGTGTTGGGAACGAACTCTCAGACCGCGGCAGAGCTGACGGCGGGCATCGTCGCCGCCGTTGAGTCCGGCGCCCTTCCAGCGGAGCGCCTCGACGAAGCCGCGGTGCGAGTGATGACGCTGCGGCTGCAGACTGCAGGTGCCGGTCGCGGTCTCGTGCCCTGCTCATCCTGCGCGCCTGCGGCCTGATCCCGCTCGTCAGGGGAGCGGCGGTCCTGGCACGGGCTCGATCAGCGCGGGTGAGTTGTTCCGGACGTTCCCGACGTCTGAGCTGACCGGATATACCTCCAGGGTGTCGGCAACCATCTCGGCAGCGTCGACGGCGGCATCCAGGATGTCTCGCGGGTAGTCGACAGTGGGGTCGAGCCAGGCGTCAGCGTGATCGGGATCCATGAAGACCGGCATCCTGTCGTGGAGCGATCCGAGTCCACCGGAGGACGCACGCGTGAGGATCGTGAACGAGAGCACCCACCGGTCGTCAGCATCCTCGGGCTTCGACGGGTCTTTCCACCATTCATAGAGCCCGGCGAAGAGCAGAGGTTCGTCGTCGGCAGGATGGATGAAATACGGCGTCTTGCCGGCATCCGTGCGATGCCACTCGTAGTAGCCGGTCACGGGGACGATCGCGCGCCGCTTCTCGAGTGCGGCGCGGAACATCGGCTTGTCTTCGAGCTCCTCGGAGCGAGCGTTGAAGGCTCGTGCCCCGATCGAGAGGTCTTTCGCCCAGCCGGGGACCAGGCCCCAGCGTGCGCCTTCCAGCCGCCGTACCGGGGGTTCGGTCTTCGCGGAATCGAGCACGATCGCAGCCCTGTCGGTCGGCGCGACATTGAACGACGGTCCGGGCAGGTCATCGCCGACGAGGTCGACGCGAAGCGTCCCCACGAGCTCGGTTCCAACACTTGCCACGACGAACCGTCCGCACATGCGGCAAGACTACGCGGGGGATACCCCAGCGGCCTGGAGTCGGTCGAGCAGGCCCGCGCCATCGGATGCCGTCACCCACGGCACTTCGGCTGCCGAGTGGTCGTTCACTGCGGTTCGGCCGCCAGCGAGCACGGCCTCAGCAGGGGAGAGGCGGCGGATCGCGACAGCCGCCACGTGTCCGGGGTTCTCGCTGGCGAAGGCCGTGTAGATCGCGTCGTCGTGCTGACCGTCATCACCCACGAGCAACCAGCGGATGTCGGGGAACTCCTCGGCGAGGCGTTGCAGACTGTGCTCTTTGTGGGCTCGTCCGCTGCGGAACCAGCGGTCATGGGTGGGACCCCAGTCGGTGAGCAGGAGCGCTCCCGGCGGGAAAAGGTGGCGTCGCATGAACCGCACGAGCGTCGGTGCGACGTTCCATGCCCCTGTCGACAAGTAGACGACGGGACAGCCCGGATTCTCGCGCGCAAGCCGCTCGAGAAGCACAGCCATCCCGGGTACCGGCTGCCTGGCGTGTTCGTCGACGACAAAGGAGTTCCACGCCGCCAGCAGCGGACGCGGGAGCGCTGTCACCATGACGGTGTCATCGACATCCGAGACGATGCCGAAGCGCGCATCCGGTGCGACGACGAAAACGCGTGATTCAACGGGGGCGCTGCCTTCAACGGTCATCGTGAACGTCTGCCATCCGGGCGACAGGGCGGCATCCAGCACGACATCCACGACACCGCCGCGGTCCGCGTTCACGGTATGCGTCTGGCCGGCTACGGTGACGTCCACACGAGCGAAGCCGACCGGAACGGCGAGGAAGCTCCGCCATCCGCGCACTGATGCGTACTCCCCGCCGCCGCGCGGCTTACGTGGCGGGACGATCAACACGCGTCCAAGAACCCGGATCCAGCCATCGCCGCCATACCCCGCAAACGGGGTCACCGTGGGCTTGAGGCCGCGCGCGCGGGCGCGTCGCTCCCGCCAGGTGTGAAAGCGTCGCTCAAGTCGTGCGAGCCACAGGATCTTGGGGGGCGCGGGGGTTTCCTCCGGTCCGGGCACCCGTTCAGTCTGTCATGCCATCGAGGCTCGGGTTTCGTGGGGCATCTTCCGACGGAGTGCGCTCGTCATCGGCATCCATGTGCCGCCGCTCGATGCGGTGCAGCACCTTCTTGCCTAGGTAGATCGCCAGGATGAACAGCGCGATAGCGGCGACGAAGATGTATCCGGCGTAGTGGGCGCTGTCGGCGAGGTCGCGGTAGGTTCCCGCTGCGGCCGACGCAACCGAGACGTAGATCGTCGCCCACAGGATGCAGGCAGGCGCTGTCCACGCGAGGAACCGCCGGTACGCGAAGCCGGTCATCCCGACGGTCAACGGCACCAGGGAATGCAAGACCGGCAGGAATCGGCTCAGGAAGATCGCGATCCCGCCACGCCGGTTGACGTACAGCTCGGCCCTGATCCACGAACGCTCACCGATGCGGGCACCGAGGCGTGAGTATCGGATGCGCGGGCCGAGGAATCGTCCCAGCCAGAAACCGATGCTTTCGCCGATAAGCGCGCCGATCACGACCGCGACCCCCAGTGCCACCCCCTCCCAGGGGCTGCCGACAGCGGTGCCGGCGATGATCACAATCGTGTCGCCGGGAACCACGAGTCCGACCAGGACACTGGTCTCGAGCATGATGGCAAGACCTGCGACGAGGGTGCGCACGACCGGATCGACTGCTTGCACCGTATCCAGCAGCCACGTGAGCCACTCGTTCATCCTTGAAGCGTAGAGCCGCCGACAGCGTTTAGCCTGTGAGGCGTGACCACGCCGCCGTCGAACGTTCAGCTAGCGGTGTGGCGTGAACCCGAGCAGGTCTTCTGCGGATGGGCGCATCGGTACGAAAACGCGTTCTGGCTGGATGCCGGCCCCGGCGCGACCTCCGGGCGGAGCTGGGTCGGCATCGGTGAGCCCGTCGCTTCGGATGCTGTCGAGCGGGTGGTCTTGCGGGGGAGTGCTGCCGAGGACGACTCGCGCTCGGATGAGCGTGGCCCGCGGCCCGGGGCATGGGTTGGCTGGTTCGACTACGACGCCGGTGCGCGGCGGGCGGGGGCGCCGTCGTTCCCGGACTCGGGCGGCGACGCCCGATGGATGCAGGTGCGCGTTGTCGTCGAGTTCGACCATGCGGCATCCATCGCGACAGTGTTTGCGGCGGGTGGCGCTGGAGAGCTTGCTGCCGAACTCCTGGACCTCCAGCATCCGGGTGAGATTCCGCAGCCGACGCCGGTCGTCTCGTCGGCACGACACGACGCGACAACCTACGCGGCCCTGATCGAGCAGTGCCGCGAGCAGATCCGCCTGGGCAACGCGTACCAGCTGTGTCTCACGACGCGATTCGAGGTGGAAGGCGTCGACGATGCTCTCGCTGCCTACCGGCGCCTGCGACGTGGCGTCAGCGCTCACCACGGCGGCTTCGTGCGGATCGCGGACCGAGCGCTCCTGAGCGCGAGTCCCGAGCAGTTTCTCGAGGTCGACCGCGGCCGCATCCGGACTCTCCCGATCAAGGGAACCCGTCCCCGCTCGGCTGACGCGGAAGTCGATGCCGAACTCGCCGAAGATCTGCGCACGGATGTCAAAGAGCGGGCCGAGAACGTCATGATCGTCGATTTGATGCGCAACGACCTCTCGCGCATCTGCCAGACCGGCACCGTCACTGTCGAGCGACTCTTCGACGTCGAGTCCTATCCAGCCGTGCATCAACTCGTGAGCACGGTTGCGGGCGACCTCCTCCCCGGACTCGAGGTGGGCGAGCTTCTCGGCGCGACATTTCCTGCCGGCAGCATGACGGGCGCGCCGAAGCTCTCGGCGATGTCGATCCTGCACCGACTCGAGGGTGCGCCGCGGGGTCTCTTCGCCGGATGCTTCGGTTGGATCTCGCCCCAGGGAGACCTGGATCTGGCGATGGTCATACGCTCGATCGTCATCGAGCAGGATCACGCCTATGTCGGCGCTGGCGGCGGTATCACCTGGCTCTCGCAGGCATCGTCGGAAGTCGCGGAGGTCGTCGTGAAAGCGCGCGGACCACTCGCCGCTCTCGGCGCATCAGTCCCGCCGAGCTGGGCGACAGCCGCCCCGGGCGCGTGATTCCAGGCATCCGGTAGCCTGGATGGTGCGCTTTCGCGCCTCTTCCCTGCATCCCGATTGGTACCCGTTACGTGAGTCAGATGGCCCCTACCGACACCGTTGCCGCCCACGGTCCCGAAGGCGGGTATGACCCGCAAGCGGTCCAGGCCAAGTGGCAGGAGCGCTGGGCGGCCGCCGATCCGTTCCGCGCGGGCGGGACCGATGACACGCGTCCACGCAAGTACGTGCTCGCGATGTTCCCGTACCCGTCGGGTGACCTGCACATGGGGCACGCCGAGAACTACCTCTACTCCGACATCGTCGCCCGTAGCTGGCGCCACCGGGGCTACAACGTGCTCAACCCGATCGGGTGGGACTCATTCGGTCTGCCGGCAGAGAACGCGGCGATCAAGCGCGGCGCCGACCCTCGCGAGTGGACCTACGCGAACATCGACCAGCAGAAGGCCGGTTTCCGTTTGTACGGGGTCTCGTTCGACTGGAACCGGGTACTGCACACGAGCGACCCGGAGTACTACCACTGGAACCAGTGGCTGTTCCAGCGGCTGTTCGAGCGCGGCCTCGCCTACCGCAAGGAGAGCCCGGTCAACTGGTGCCCGGTCGACCAGACGGTGCTCGCGAACGAGCAGGTCGTGGATGGTCACTGCGAGCGCTGCGGCGCTGAGGTCATCAAGAAGAAGCTCACCCAGTGGTACTTCCGTATCACCGACTACGCCGATCGCCTGCTCGATGACCTGAACCAGCTCGAGGGCTTCTGGCCCCACAAGGTCATTCAGATGCAGCGCAACTGGATCGGCCGTTCGGTGGGCGCAGACAT
>NZ_JASBSF010000039.1 GCF_030149085.1 Microbacterium sp.
GAGGGTCAGCAGCGCGCTCAGTTCATCGATGCGGTCCCGGTGCAGCTGCGCCGCGCGTGCCAGGATCCCCGTCCGTTCGGCGAGCGGCAGCTCCCGGTACCTGCGGTAGGCCGTGTGCGAGCGGGCGACGATGTCGGCCACGTCCGCATCGCCGATCACGGCGTACTCGGCGACCGTCTGACCGGTGGCTGGGTTGATGGTCCGGTATGCACCCATCGTGGTCTCCTCGCTTCATTGCTGTCGTGCGGCTCTCGGGCCACGCCCGCCCAGATCGGCGGTCGTCTGGCGCGATACTGCCCACTCAGCCTGTCGCGCCGTGGCCGAGTTCGTCCAATACTGATCCCGGCCCAGATTGATAACGATGGCGCATCAGATGTACGTGGATCGGGTATTGGACGCGCATTGATCGGTGATGGGAGGCTGGGACGGTGACCACTCTGATACTCCGCGAGGGCGCGGACCGGCTTCACGTCGAACTGAACCGTCCTGACGTGCGAAACGCGATCAACGACGACATGGTCGACGAACTTCACGCGGTATGCACGAGCCTGGAGCGAGAGCCCCGCATCCTGATTCTCACCGGAACCTCCACGCCCGAACGGGGTGTGTTCGCGGCTGGCGCAGACATCCGGCAGCTGCTCGAGCGCGGCCGCGACGAAGCGCTGGCCGGCATCAACTCCGGGCTGTTCATCCGTATCGCGCGGCTGCCGATGCCGGTGATCGCTGCGGTCGACGGGTTCGCGATCGGGGGCGGTGCGGAACTCGCGTACGCGGCCGACATCCGGATCGCGTCCACCCGCGCCGTGTTCGGCAACCCCGAGACGGCGATCGGAATCCTGGCCGCGGCCGGGGCGACCTGGCGGCTCGCCGAGCTGGTGGGGGAGCCGCTGGCCAAGGAGATCCTGTTCACGGGGCGCCGGCTGGACGCCGAGGAGGCGCTGCGGTGTGGGTTGGTGGCCTCGGTGCATGAACCCGACCAGTTAGCGGCGGCGGCGGATACCGTCGCCGATCGGATCGCTGGCCAGGATCCGCTCGCCCTCCGCGTCTCGAAGCGCGTGCTCGCTGCGCCGCGGGACGCCCACCCCCTTGTCGACGAACTCGCGCAGGCGATCCTGTTCGAGTCGGACGCCAAGACGCAGCTGATGACCCGATTCCTCAACCGTTCTCAGGAGACCCGATGATCACTGTTCCCTCCACCGTCGGCGTGATCGGGGGCGGCCGCATGGGCGCCGGTATCGCGCAAGTGTTCGCTCAGGCGGGCGCCCAGGTCACCGTGATCGAACGTGACCCGGCGGCGGCGGGCGCGGCCGCCGCGCGGTTGGCCGATGGGATCCGCAAGGCCGCGGAGCGGGATGCCTCGGTCGACGTCGACGCAATCGCCGGCCGCGTCGCGGCCAGCGCCGACTACGAGGCGCTGCGGAATGCCGAGCTCGTGATCGAAGCGGTCCCAGAGACATTCGCACTCAAGGTCGAGGCGATGCAGAGAGCAGAGGGGATCGTGGAGGAGTCGGCGTGGCTGGCCACGAATACCTCATCGTTGTCGGTGACAAGGCTCGCGGCGCAGCTCGCGAGGCCGGAGCGCGTGTGCGGACTGCACTTCTTCAATCCGGTGCCGCCCTCGTCACTCGTCGAGATCGTGCTGACGCCGTCGACCGACCCGGACCTGCGGCAACGGGCGGAGCAGTGGGTGACATCGCTGGGGAAGACCCCGATCGTCGTCAACGACGCGCCCGGCTTCGCGAGCTCCCGCCTGGGCGCGGCAATCGCGCTGGAAGCGATGCGGATGCTCGAAGAGGGGGTGGCCAGCGCTGAGGACATCGACACGGCGATGGTGCTGGGATACCGTCACGCGACAGGTCCGTTGCGCACCTCCGATCTTGTCGGGCTGGACGTGCGTCTCGGGATCGCCGAATACCTCTATGAGACGCTCGGCGAGCGGTTCGCCCCGCCGCAGATCCTCCGCGACAAGGTCGCGGCCGGGGAGCTGGGACGCAAGACGGGACGCGGCTTCTTCGACTACGCGTGAGTCGTGGCCGGCTGGACGCCCGGCGCGGTCACGCGCTGAGCACGATCCGGCCGGGCACGCCGCCCGCGGCGAGCCGGTCCAGCGCATCCTGCACCGCCGTCGCAGACAACTCCCCGTCGATGATCGGGAGATGCGGGAGCGCGCCGCGCCGCGCGAGCCCGACGAGCTCCTCGAGCTCGCCGAGGGACCCGACGAAGCTTCCGCGGATGGTGATGATCTTCAGAGTGAGCAACGCGGTGGGGATGACCAGCTCTCCGCCGAACAGCCCGACCTGAACCATCGTTCCGCCCTTGCGGAGCGCGGCGAACGCAGCGGGAGCTGTTGTGGAGTTGTTGACGAAGTCCACGATCGCCGCGACCGGCCCACCGGCGCCGGCGACGATGGCGGCGGCAAGGTCTTCCTGGCGGGCGGAGATCGTCGTGGTCGCTCCGAGCTGCCGCGCCAGTTCCAGATTGCGCTCCTGCAGGTCCACCGCGAGGACTGCTTCGTGGCCGAGCGCGCGCAGCGTGGCGATCGCCATCAACCCGACACCGCCGGCGCCTATCACCACGACCGGATCGGACGCGGTGGCCGGAAGGGCCTTGCGCGCGGCACTGTAGGCGGTCAGGCCGGAGCAGGCGAGAGTTGCGGCCCACCGCTCTTCGATCCCGGTGACGTCGAGGAGGTAACGGGGGTGCGGGACGAGGATAAACTCGGCATACCCGCCGTGGCGGGCGACGCCGAGGTTACGGGGCGAGGGGCACAGGTTCTCGTGACCTGCCTGGCATGCGTCGCAGGAGCCGTCGCCGATCCATGGGTAGACAAGGCGATGCTCACCCGGCGAGACCCCGTCGGCGTCGGGGCCGGCCGCTTCGACGACGCCGACGACCTCATGGCCGAGGACAAGCGGGTAGGTGACGCCCCGGTCGATCAGATTCAGACGCCCCCGGCTGCCGAGATCGTAGTACCCCTCACGCAGGTGCATGTCGGTGTGGCACACCCCGGAGCGAACAACGCGGAGGAGCACTTCGGTGCCCTCGGGCGTTGGTGTCGGCAGTTCCACATCGGTCACGGTGTGGTCGTCTTGGAAGATCGCGAACGCGTGCATGGTTGTCCTCGCCGTTGATATACGCACAGTGGACTCCACGCTTCCACTTCGTTCTGATTCTCTCCAATACCAAATGGCAGGCGGATTGATACCTGGCGACCCTTAGTCCTGCGGCGTCGGGAGGACGGATTCGGACAACCGGAGCACGGCGTGCAAGGCACGGTCGTCGCTGTCGCGCAGCCACGCCATCCGCAGCTCGACAGGTGCGACGTCGTCGGTCAGGCGCAGGAAGCGCAAGTGCGGGTCGGCGATGCTGTCGATCACCGAGGACAGGGTCAATGAGCAGCCGATCTCGGCGGAGACGAGGGACATCAGCGTCCACGAGTCCGGTGCGTGCTGGACGACATCGGCGTTGAACCCGGCGGCTCTACTCATCTGTCGCAGCCGCTCCAGCAGCAACGTGCCGGTCTGCGGTTGGAGCGACACGAACGGCTCACCCTCGAACTGCGCGATCGACACGGCACCGGCGTCGGCTAGACGGTGGGTCTCCGGGACGGCGATGACGAGTTCCTCGACAGCGATCACGCGGGTGCGCACGGCGGCGGGAATGTGGTCCCACCTGCCGAGGGCGATGTCGATGTCGCCGCGGGTGAGCAGCTGCATCGCCGGTTGGGCGAAGTGCTGGCTGAGCAGCTCGAGGTGGATGCCCGGGTGGTTCTGGTCGACCGCTCGGGCGAGCAATCCGACCATCACGTTGGAGGACGCACCCGCGTACGCCAGACGGACGTGACCGATCTCGCCCGTTCCGGCTGCGCGGGCGACCCTGCTCACCCTGTCCAGCGCGTCCAGGACCTCCTGGGCGGGGGCGACGAGGGCCTCGCCCACCGAGGTCAGCGTTACCTTGCGGGTGCTCCGCTCGAACAGCCGCGCACCCAACTCCCGCTCCAGCTGCTGGATGCCGCGGCTGATCGGTGGCTGCGCCATATGCAGGCGCTCGGCTGCCCGCCCGAAGTGCAGTTCCTCGGCGACGGCGAGGAAGGCGCGCAGCTGCTGCAGATCCATCCAGGGATTATTGCATAATCCGTACCGATGGAAGGTGGATTGGCATACAAGTCTGGATGAGTCGGCCGGGGGCGCGCAGACCCCGGCCGACCGAGATCACTGCGCGGTATAGCCGCCATCCACGACATACTCGGCGCCGGTGACGAAGGAAGCCTCGTCCGAGGCGAGGACGAGTACGACGTTCGAGACTTCCTCGGGCTGGCCGGGCCGGTCGAGGATCGTCGTGGACAGCACGGCTTTCGTCGACTCCGGCGTCGCCAGCAGCCCCGTGGTCATGGGGGTGGCGATGACACCGGGATGCACAGAGTTCACCCGGATGCCGTACTTGGCCAGGTCCACCGCGCTGGCCTTGGTCAGCAGCCGGACGGCGCCCTTTGACGCCTCGTACGCGGCGGCGCTCGGTGCGCCGATGATGCCGTAGATCGACGAGATGTTCACGATCGATCCCCCGCCTGCGCGGACCAGAGCAGGCACCGCGGCCTTGGTGCCGAGGAAGACACCCTTGGCGTTGATGCGGAAGATGAGGTCCCACTCCTCCTCTGTGGTCTCCTCGACGGGCTTGAGGATGAGCACCCCCGCGTTGTTGACCAGAATGTCGAGCCGGCCGAAACGCTGCTCGGCTTCTGCCACGATCTCGTCCCACCTCGCCGCGATCGCGACATCCTGCTCCAGCCCCACGACCGTCCCGCCGTCACGGTTCGCTTCGGCGACGGTGTGCTCGAGCCCGGCCGAGTCGACGTCGGTGGCGAGGACGCTCGCCCCTTCCTGGGCGAGGCGGCGCACATGCGCGCGCCCCATCCCGTTCGCCGCGCCGGTGACGATCGCGACCTTGCCTGCAAGCCTGCTACCCATGGGTTCTCCTTAGCCTCATTGCTGATCACGCCCAGGCGCAGGCCGCTGTCGGCACCGTCGCCTCGACGCTCCCCAGGGTGATGTCCAAACGGGAGTCTCGAGTGTGCCGTTCTGGAACAGCCCCTCGTTTCATGAGATCACAGCATCAATACGTGTCCGATCAGGTATTGGACGGACATAAACGGCTGCTGGGAGTCTGGATGGACATGACGACGACTGAGGTGTTCCCGATGATGAAGAGCTCGCTCCCGGATGACCGGACGGTGCAGGACGTTCCCGGCGGCCCTTTCGACGGCCTCCTAGTCGCCGATTTCGGCCGGGTACTTGCCGGCCCTTACTGCACGATGCTGCTCGCGGACCTCGGCGCGACGGTCATCAAGGTGGAGAGCCCGCTGGGGGATGAGACACGCAGCTACCGGCCACCGGAGTACCGAGGCGAGTCGACCTACTTCCTCTCCATCAACAGGAACAAGCAGTCTGTGGTGCTGGACTTCCGCAACCCCGATGACCTTGTCCTCGCACAGCGTCTCGCGGCCAGAGCCGATGTGGTCACAGAGAACTTCAAACCCAGCGGGCTCCGGCGATTCGGCCTGGACTACGAGTCCGTCAAGCGGGAGAACCCCAATGTGATCTACGCGTCGATCACCGGCTTCGGCACCGCGGGAGGCGCAGGGCTCGCCGGCTACGACCTGCTCGCACAGGCGCTGTCCGGACTGATGCGCGTGACCGGCGCGCCGAACACGGAAGGATTCCGCGCGGGCGTTGCGGTGTTCGATGTGATCACCGGATTGCACACCTGCATCGCGATCACCTCCGCCCTTTACCACCGACAGCGTTCGGGAGAGGGACAGCACGTCGAACTGAACCTGCTGTCCTCCGCACTGTCGGGCATGGTCAACCAGACCGGCGGGTTCCTGCTCAGCGGGCAGTCTCCTACCCGGATGGCCAACGACCACCCCAGTATCTACCCCTACGCACCGTTCCCCACCCGTGACGGGGAACTGGTCCTCGCGATCGGCAACGATGTGCAGTTCGCCACGTTCTGCGACACCATCGGGCTGCCGCAGCTGGCCGCAGACACCCGCGTCGCGTCCAATGCGGACCGCAGCGCGCACCGAGACGCCCTGCGCCCGTTGCTGACAGCACGGCTGGCGTCCAAGACCGCATGGGAATGGTTCGACATCCTCAGCCCGTTGCAGGTCCCATGCGCGCCGGTCCTGGATGTTCGCGGAGGCGTCGAGTTCGCCGCCAAGATCGGGCTGGACCCGAGCGTTCCGGCCGGCACCGACGACCAGGCGGTGCCCACCATTCGCAACCCGATCACGTTCTCCCGCACCCCCGCGACCTACCGCACCGCGCCTCCTGCACTCGACCAGGATGGCGAGGCGGTCCGACGGTGGCTGCAAGACGCGGAAGGCGATGAAGACCACGTCGGCGGCCGGGTCACCGTCCCGGCGATTCGGGAAGAGGGACACTAAGATGACGATCACGACGACAGCACACCCGGTCGACACAGACTTCTACCAGATCGGCGATCTTCTCGGCGACGACGACCGCAACCTCATCACACGTGTGCGCGGATTCGTGGACTCCGAGGTCCTCCCTGTCATCAACGAACACTGGGAGTTGGCGGACTTCCCCTACCAGATCCTCCCCGCCCTGGGCGAGCTTGGGATCGTGGGCACCGCGATCCAGGGCTACGGCTGTCCGGGACTGACCCGACTGCAGACCGG
>NZ_JASBSF010000049.1 GCF_030149085.1 Microbacterium sp.
CTGAGCGCCCACTTCTTCGCCAGTTCCTCCAGTTCCACGGAGGAGGGCATCGAATCCGGGCATTCCTGCATCCGCTCCGCCCAGAGGATCAGGTTCTCGTCGGAGGGCCGGGTCTGCTCCCACTCCTCCCGTGCTTGATCCAGCGGCAGGCTCGGGTCGGTGATCCACGCCAGTTGCGACATCACGACCTCCTCCGCCTGCTTCCGGGCCACCGTCAGCCGGGCGACCTTCTGCAAGAAAGTCTCCCCCCGACGGTCGCTCCCCGCCAGCATTGACGCGAGGTTCGTCACCTGCGCCTGCATCTCCAGGCCCAGCGCCTCGAAGAACGCCGCCGGATCGCTCATCTCCGCCACCCGGCTCGGGGCCGTCGCCTGCCAATGCGACAGCGCCATCTGCCCGTACTTGTTCATCGCCTGCCGTAGCCTCCCGAGCCGCGGTGAGCGCGGCGTCGGCCGCGGGCTCGTCGAGCCCCCACAGATCGAACTCCAGTTGCCCCGGCCAGGGCTTCCGGGATCGCTGCCGCGCCATTCGCCGTCACCGCCCGCGCCCTACTGCTCCGCCGCGAGATGGGCGTAGAACTCGTCCTCGATGGCCTGCCTGCGAGCCACGTCGTCCTTGACGAACTGCGTGAAGTCGGCATCCCGGTCGGGGATCACCGTCTCCACCAGCATGGGATGCTCGTCCTCGCCCGGCCACACCGCCTGCCGCGTCGGACGGTCGGTGTTGAGCTTCGTGCCGCACGCGGTCACCGCGTCCCGAAGCTGCGGCACGAACGCCCAGAAGTCGCGCCACCAGCCGAACGGTGCCGAGCCGTGCTGCTTCTTGTCGTAGGCGTTGAGGTAGTGCTGCCGCAGCGCCGACAGCGGCCACACCAGCTCCGGGTGCCGATGCCAGAACGGCGGCACGACGTTCACGCTCAGGCCGAACTCGTGACGCAGCCAGTTCACGAAGGCGTTCAGCTCCAGCCACTCCACCTGCGCCTCGGCCGCGGTCAGGATGTTCCAGTTGACGGGGCGCGGCGGCTCCGGCGTGTCCTTCGCCTCGGCGTCCGGCTCCTTGGCCGGCCTCGGCGAAGGTGTCACCGGCTCGGGCTCCGGTTCCTCGAGCGGAGGCACATCGAAGTCGGGGTCATCGGGCGGGAACAGCGTCTCGTCGGTGGTCATGACGCGGCCTCACAGCGTCATCGGACGGGGTTACGGTTGCTGGGGGATGGTCGGGTCTGGCGCTTCGATGGCTGCGCTCTCGACGTGCTGCGTGCGCGAGCGGCCGCGATCGACGGCGTAGCTCGTGCGGGCGGCATCGGGGCCGATGTGCGTGGCGATGAACTCCTCGCCGCTGATCGTCTCGCCGTTCTTCTCGTAGCTGAACTTCTGGACGTGCCCGCTGGCGACGAAGGTGTCGCCGCGCGCGAACTTCTCGTAGGCGTGCTCCGCGGTCTTCCGGAACATCTTGAACGGGTAGAACTTCGTCTCGCCCTGGGTGAACGAGCCGTCCGGGTTGCGCTCGAACTGCTCCTGACCGATCCAGGCGAACAGTCGCGCCTCTCCTTTCTCGTTGAAGGACAGTTGCGGGTCGCTGGCGAAGAAGCCCCACAGGGACTCTTTGGTTCGCATCGGGATGCTCCTAACTTCTCCTGCCGAGAGAGGACTGCTACCCGATAGGTGCGCAAGCTCGACCGTCCGCGCCCCGGGCTACTGTGATGACATGGCTGAGAGGCGAGCGTCGCCTGGGCAGAGAACGCTGTAGGGACTCTTCGGAAATGTCCATTTCGTGGAGGAAATGTCCACGAGATGTCTATCCGGGACATCTTCCGGGAGGATCGCGGGTCGAAGAGCGAAGGTGCAAGCGCGAGACCGAGTACAGCCACTGATGTATAGTCAGCATGTGCTGACTATTGCCGATCGACTCGATGTGATGAACCGGCTCGGCCGAGCTATGGCCGACCCGACCCGCTCTCGGATCCTCCTGACCCTCTTGACCGGCCCGAGTTATCCGGCGGTGCTGTCTCGTGATTTGGGGCTGTCCCGCTCGAACGTGTCGAACCATCTGACGTGTCTGCGCGGGTGCGGGATCGTGGTGGCTGAGCCCGAGGGCCGGCAGACCCGGTACGAGGTCGCAGACCCGCACCTCGCGCGCGCGCTGACGGCGCTGGTTGATGTGACGCTCGCGGTCGACGAGAGCGTGCCATGCATGGACCCGGACTGCGGGGTCGAGGGCTGCGTGGCGGGGGAGGTTCGGGCGTGAGCGCGGTCACGGGCTCGCAAGCCGAACACGTCGACCTCGACGACGATGATGACGATCACCGGCCGTGGTATCGGAGCCCGAGCGTTCTGATCCCGATCGCCTCCGGCGTCGCGTTCGCCGCCGGTCTGGTGTGCGAGTGGACCGGCGCGGAGACCGCGGGTCTGGTGTTGTTCTGGATCGGTCTGCTGCTGGGCGCGTACACGTTCGTGCCGGGCGCGCTGCGCAAGCTGTTCACCAAGGGCAAGCTCGGTATCGGCCTGCTCATGACGATCAGCGCCACCGGGGCGGTGATCCTCGGCTACGTCGAGGAGGCCGCCGCGCTGGCGTTCTTGTACTCCATCGCGGAGGCGCTGGAAGACAAGGCCATGGACCGCGCCCGCGCAGGGCTGCGGGCACTGTTGAAGCTCGTGCCCGACACCGCACTCGTCAAGGGCGGCGACGCCACCACGGAGGTGGAGGCGAAGGAGCTGCGTGTCGGCGATGTGCTCGTGGTCCGGCCGGGCGAACGGATCGCGACAGACGGCATCGTGCGTGCCGGGCGGAGCAGCCTGGACACGTCCGCGATCACAGGCGAGTCGATCCCGGTCGAGGTCGAGCCCGGCATTGACGTGTCGGCCGGGTCGATCAACACCACCGGCGTCCTCGAGGTCGAGGCCACCGCCGCTGGCACCGACAACTCGCTCACCACGATTGTGGAACTGGTCGAGCAGGCGCAGGCCGAGAAGGGCGACCGCGCCCGTCTGGCCGACCGGATCGCCCGCCCCCTCGTTCCTGGCGTGATGATCCTCGCCGTGCTCGTCGGCGTCCTCGGTTCGCTGCTCACCGGTGACTGGGAGTTGTGGATTACCCGCGCTCTGGTGGTCCTGGTCGCTGCCTCGCCCTGCGCGCTCGCGATCGCCGTCCCGGTCACCGTGGTCTCCGCGATTGGTGCGGCCTCCAAGTTCGGCGTGGTTGTGAAGTCCGGTGCCGCCTTCGAGAGGTTCGGTGGCATCCGCCATCTCGCCGTCGACAAGACCGGCACCCTCACCCGCAACGAGCCCACCGTGACCCGTGTGGTCACCACCGGGGCGACCGAGGCTGACGTGTTGGCGTGGGCGGCGAGCCTGGAAGGCCACAGCACGCACCCCCTCGCCGCAGCGATCACCAACGCGGTTCCCGACGCTCCGACCGCCGCAGACGTCACCGAGACCGCCGGGCACGGCATTGCCGGCACCCTCGACGGCGCGCGTCTCGCCGTGGGAAGCCCGCGGTGGCTGGGTGCCGGAGCAATGGCCACCGCCGTGGAAGCGATGGAGTCCGAGGGGATGACGGTCGTCATCGTCCATCGCGACGACAAGCCAGTCGGCGCGATCGGGGTGCGGGATGAACTGCGCCCCGAAGCGCCCGAGGTCATCGCCACGCTGAACCGCCGCGGAATCGGGGTAACGATGCTCACCGGGGATAACACCCGCACCGCGGCAGCCCTGGCTGCACAGGCCGGGATCACCGACGTGCGCGCCGAACTGCGCCCCGAGGACAAGGCTGCCGCTGTCACGGAACTGTCGAAGTCGCAGCCCACCGCCATGATCGGAGACGGCATCAACGACGCCCCCGCTCTCGCAGCCGCCGACCTAGGAATCGCGATGGGAGCCAAGGGCGCCGATGCCGCGATCGAATCCGCCGACGTCGCATTCACCGGACACGACCTGCGCCTCATCCCGCAGGCCCTCGCTCACGCCCGCCGCGGCCGCAGCATCATCAACCAAAACGTCGTGCTCTCCATCGCGATCATCGCTGTTCTGCTGCCGCTGGCGATCACCGGCATCCTCGGGCTCGCCGCCGTCGTGCTCGTCCACGAGGTCGCCGAAGTCATCGTCATCCTCAACGGCCTCCGCGCAGCACGGCGCACACAGGCATGACCGCGCTAAGTGACGGCCTCCCACCCGAGAAAGCGGATGCTGTTGCGAGTTCCGCCGGCCCTGTCGGCGCGCGTGCGCGACCCCGACTGCTCCTGCTCGCGGTCGCCGTTGCCGCCGGTGCCGTGCTGATCGACCAAGGCACCAAAGCACTCGCTCTCGCAGAGCTCAGCGAGCAAGACCGCATCCCGCTCCTCGGAGACTGGCTCGGCCTACAGCTCGCGTTCAATCCCGGCACGGTCATGTCCTTGGGGTCTGACTCGACCTGGCTGCTCACCCTCATCGCGTCTGCGGCATCCGTGGCGCTGCTCGTCGCCGCCACGCGCGCCCGCACCGCCGGGTGGGCGGTCGCGATTGGCCTGCTATGGGGCGGCGCGGTCGGCAACCTCCTGGACCGCCTGCTCGCCCCACCCGGATTC
>NZ_JASBSF010000068.1 GCF_030149085.1 Microbacterium sp.
CGCGGGAAGTGGAGGCGCGCCCGCAGCGCGGCAGACCAGCCCTCGCCTGAACGCCCCGACGTCCGGATACATGCGCCGACTACAGTATGGGCATGAAGACCGAGCGGCTTCAGGTGCTCATTGAGACCGAGCAGCGTGAAAGGCTTGGACGAATCGCTGCCCAGCGGGGCGTCTCCGTCGCTTCTCTGGTGCGTCGCGCGATCGATGTCGCCTACCCCTCGAGCCTCGAACCGAAGGCCGCGATCGTCGCAGGCATCCTGGCTGCGGTACCGATGGATGTTCCTGATCCACACCACCTGCGCGCCGAACTCGAACTCATCCATGGATACGCGCGCTGATCCGGCGCACACTGGAGAACATGGAGGTCGTCGTGGGGATGGACACACTCGCCGTGCTCGTTGCGCTCGCTGTGGGCATCGTCGGGCTGGCGACGACCGTGACGGCGTCTGCGCGACGCACTCGCGTCGAGCTGAAGGCCGAGTTCGCGACGGAGATCTCTCGCCTCGACGACCGACTTTCGCAGCTTGACGACCGGGTGTCTCGGCTTGACGACCGGGTGTCTCGGCTTGATGACCGGGTCTATGTGCTCGCGGCGGGTCTCGCGCCGCGACTTGCGCCCGCGCGCGAGGCTCCGTGCGACGAGTAATCTGCGTTCGTCGCTCCCGACGCCAGGCCAATCTCCAGAGTGGTACCGTTTTACGTACTACTCACTCGGAGGTGTTCCCGTGTCCGCGATCACGGCGACCGAAGCGCGAAAGAGCCTGTTCGGACTCATCCAGCAGGTCAACGACGATCACACGACGGTGGAGGTCGTCTCCCGCCGGGGCAACGCCGTGATCATGTCTAAAGACGATTACGACGCTCTCACCGAAACCGCGTACCTTCTTCGAAATCCCGCTAACGCCGAGCGGCTGCTCGAGGCGGTCGAGCGCGCGCGTCGCGGCGAATTCGAGCAGCACGACCTCGTCGATCCGTGACCCGCGCGCTTGTCTTCGACCCGAACGGGTGGGAGGACTACCTGTACTGGCAGACGCAGGATCGCAAGACGCTGAAGCGGATCAACACGCTGATCGCCGCAGTCCTTCGCGATCCGTTCGACGGCGTCGGCAAACCCGAGCAGCTCCGCCACGTGCTGTCGGGCTCCTGGTCTCGGCGGATCGACGAGAAGAATCGACTCGTCTATTACGTCACCGACGACCACATCGTGATCCTCCAAGCACGAGACCACTACTGACGTCACCGCCCCGGTTCCTCCCCATCGGACGACGGTGAGCGTTGGTATGGTCCCCGCCCGTTCTCGTGTTTCGCGGGGTGCGCGCTCGCCTACGGTTCTAGATACGTGGGCCTATGAGGCGCACACTGGAGAACATGGAGGTCACCGTGGGCATAGACACACTGGGCGTGATCGTTGCACTCGCTGTCGGCATCGTGGGCCTCGCGACAACCGTGACGGCGTCGGCGCGTCGCACCCGCGCGGAGGTGAAGGCCGAGCTGACCGACCTGAAGGCTGAGTTCAAGACTGACCTGAACCGTCTCGACGAGCGTCTCTCACGGCTCGAAGACCGCGTGTCGAAGCTTGACGATCGGGTCTACGCGCTCGCCGCTGGCCTCGCACCGCGTCTCGCGCCCGCGTCAGGTGATACCTCTCGCGACGAGTGATCCGCCTCGATCCGCCTCCCCATTCGTGCGAACGGCGCGGGTCTCCACACCCGTGACGACACGTGCGCGCTGAGGCCCACGAGGTGGCAGGCTTGCCGCATCCGTCGCACAATGAAGGGGTGATCTCGCTCGTGGACCCACAGAACTGGCTCTACATCGCCGCGCTCACGACTGTCATGCTGGGAGGCACGACGGTGATCGTCACACTCACCAATCGCACGACGACTGCCGCGATCCACGGATTGCGGGGCGAGCTCTCTGGGCGGATCGACGCACTGGGCGGTGAGGTCAACGGGCGAATCGACGCGCTGAGCGGGCGTATCGACGGGCTGCAGGGGGAGATGAATGCGCGGTTCGCTGCGGTCGACGTGCGCTTCAGCGCGCTCGAGCACCGGATCGACAACCTCGACCGCGACGTGTCGGCTCTCATCAAGCGCGCGCTGGACTCCTAGGCTCGCGACACGCTGGCGTACGGCATCCGCTGTGCTGCACGCAGGACGATGAGGAGCGGTTCCTCCACAGCGCGCCGAAGAACTCGGCTGCCGTTGGACCGGCGTCGACCGAGTGCGAGATGTCGGCGGCGGCTGCAACGATGGTTTCGTGGACTACTGGCATGAGGTTGCCCAATCTCTCGGGGGCGCGAACTACGACCGCGGCTGGACGCTGAACGCGGCAGGGCGGGTCACGATCGTCGACCTGGATGCCGACAACACGCGCACGTCGGTCGATGCCGTCGTGCGCGATCGCGGCCACGGGGGCGATGACGTCATGGTGGTCTCGGTCGTCATCGAGCCTGCGCGCGGGTCGATGAGCGCCTACTGCAGTTGCGAGCATGCCCCGCACTGCGCGCACGTCGCTGCCGTGCTGCTCGCCGTCTCGGATGCCGGGACGGACTCGGGCGCGAGAGGGCCGAAAGGCCAGTCATTCCCGCCGCGAGACAGCACTCCACCGTGGCAACGCTCGCTCGATGGGCTGCTGCCGGCATCCGATGCAGCCGCCGTGGAACTGTGCCTGTTCATCACCCTGCAGACACCGCGCGCGACGCGCTGGAGCAGGGTCCCGCAGCAGCCGAGGCTCGCGGCCCGGCCCGGGATGCGCGGCGCGCGAGGCGCATGGATCAAGGGCAAGGCCCGCTGGGGGCACCTCGACGGGCTGCAGGCGGATCCCGCGGCACTCGCGCTGCTGATCGAGCTCGACGTTCTCGACCCTGCCGCGAACTCGTGGGGCTACACCTATCGCGACGATGAATGGATGCAGCTCGACCGGCTGCCCTCGCGGACGCTCTGGTCGCTGTTGACCGATCTCGAGGCGGCGGGGGTCGCGCTCGTCTCACCGGGCAAGGCGCAGCATCCGGTGCGGCTCGACGGGGAGCCGCTGACCCCGCGGATCTCGGTCACCGAGAACCGCAAGCGACTCGCGGTGCGCGGCGAGCTGGTGCCGGTGCGAGACGACGAGGATGCCGATGCCGGCGGGGACGCCGGTTCCGACGGGGGAAGTGAAGCGTCGGAGCCGCTCGTGACCGTCGGTAATCCTCCGATCGCCGTGGGTCGGGTCACCGCAGCCGGCACCGCCGAAGAACGCATCGTGCTGCACCCCCTCGATCCGCCGCTCACCGGGCCGATGCGCGACCTGATCGCCGCCGACAAGCCCATCTCGGTCGACACGGCGAGCAGGGAGCGCTTCGAGAGCGACTATCTGCCACGGCTGCAGGCGATCGCGCCGGTCGTATCGCCCGATGCCAGCTACACGGTGCCGGCACCGCCGAGCACCGTGCTCGAATTGCGCGTCGACCACGGCGACGGGCTTGCCCACCTCACCTGGCGATGGGACCGGCTCGGCGGCAGCATCCGTCCCGATCGCGTGCGCGAGGCCGGCATCCTCGATTCCGTTCGCAGCACTGCAGGTGCTCACGCCTCCATCGTCCTGCCGGGGGAGCGGCCGGATGCTGCGATGGTGCCGCCCGACCAAACCCTGCGCGGCGCGGCTGCTGTGCTGTTCGTCGCCGAAGTGCTGCCCGGCCTGCGCTCGCTCGAGACCGTGCGGGTCGTCGAAGACGTCGAGGCCCCCAGCTTCCGTGCCGCATCGCAGGCGCCGGATGTCTCGGTCACCGCCCAGCCCGGAACCAACGACTGGTTCGACCTGAGCGTGCAGGTGCGCATCGAGGGTGAGGACGTCGACTTCGCTGCCCTGTTCCGGGCACTCAGCGAGAACGAGCCGATCCTCGTCCTGCCGAGCGGCACCTACTTCTCGCTCGATACGCCCGAGCTGCAGCGCCTGCGCGAGATCATCGCCGAAGCCAGTGCCCTCTCGGACCGCCCCGTCACCTCGGTGCAGGTCAGTCGCTACCAAGCCGACCTCTGGGAAGAGCTCGTCGAGCTGGGCGTCGTCGCGCGCCAGGAGATCGAATGGTGGATGCGGGTGCGTGGGCTCAGCGACCACGATCAGCTCACCCCCATTGATGCGCCACCGACGCTGCGCGCCGAGCTGCGCGACTACCAGCGCACAGGGTACTCCTGGCTGCACTTCCTGCGCACTCACCAACTCGGCGGGGTGCTCGCCGACGACATGGGCCTGGGTAAGACCCTGCAGACCATCGCGATGATCGAGAAAGCACGACTCGATGCGCTTGAGACGGGCGACCAGCAGCATCCGCCGTTTCTCATCGTCGCCCCCACCAGCGTCGTCGGCAACTGGGCTGCCGAGTGCGCGCGATTCGCGCCCGAGCTGCGCGTCGCTGCGATCAGCGCAATGGGAAACAAGCGCGGCACGGCACTGGCCGACGAGGTCGCCGGGGCGCACGTCGTCGTGACCAGCTACGCGCTGTTCCGTCTCGAGTTCGACGCTTACGCGACCCTGGACTGGCAGGGGCTCATTCTCGACGAGGCTCAACAGATCAAGAACCCGTCGTCGCAGGGCTACAAATGCGCCCGGATGCTGGACGCCCCCTTCACGCTCGTCATCACCGGCACTCCGCTCGAGAACAACCTGCTCGAGCTGTGGGCGCTCGTCTCGCTCGCGTGCCCGGGTTTGCTGGGAGGGCGCCGCAGCTTCACCGAGTACTACCGCACACCCATCGAACGAGAACGCGACAACGAACGGCTGCGGACGCTGCAGCGCCGCATCCGTCCCTTCCTGCTGCGCCGCACCAAAGAGCTCGTCGCATCGGAACTGCCTCCCAAGCAAGAGCAGCAACTCGTGCTCGATCTGCACCCGACCCACCGGCGGCTCTACGACCGCAGGCTCGCGCGTGAGCGCCAGAAGGTGCTCGGTCTGGTCGACGACGTCGACGCGAACCGGTTCCAGATCTTCCGCTCGCTCACCCTGCTTCGCCAACTCTCGCTCTCGCCCGACCTGGTCGACGAAGGCGAAGCGCCCTCGGCGAAGCTCGACGCCCTCATCGAGCTGCTTCGCGAAGCAGCCGCCGAAGGACACCGCGCCCTCGTGCTCAGCCAATTCACCCGCTTCCTCGGCCGCGCGCGGGATGCTGCGACGGATGCCGGGATCGCCTCGCTCTACCTCGACGGCTCAACGACCAACCGCGCTGCCGTCATCGACCAGTTCCGCACTGGCGACGCGCCAGCGTTCTTTGTCTCGCTCAAGGCGGGCGGTGTCGGGCTCAACCTCGTCGAGGCCGATTACGTCATCCTGCTCGACCCGTGGTGGAACCCGGCCGTCGAGGCGCAGGCCATCGACCGCGCCCACCGAATCGGTCAGACCCGGCCCGTCATCGTCTACCGGCTCGTCTCGAAGGGAACCATCGAAGAAAAAGTCATGGCACTCAAGACCACCAAAGCCCAACTGTTCGACCGCGTGCTCGACACCGACGGCGACGCCATCGGCGGCGGGCTCTCTGCCGACGACATCCGCAGCCTCGTCGACTGAACCGCCGATCGGTATTAGTCAGACGCGAGAAGAGTCGCGCCCGGCTCTGCGTTTGGTGGCGTGAAAGCGATGCTATCGGTAGCGTAAGGATGCTGCGGATGGTAGTTTAGCCGCGTGGATGGCTACCTTCCTCGGTTGATGGATCAGCAGCTGACCGCTGCGCTCGGTGAGGTGGCAGCGGTAGCCGTCGAGGGTCCGAAGGGAGTCGGAAAGACGGCGGCGGCCACTCGACAAGCCGAGAGCGTCATCCGGTTGGACGATGACTCGCAACGCCAGGCGTTCGAAGCCGACCCCAACCGCATCAGGTCACTCGCGTCGCCGCTGCTCATCGATGAATGGCAGCGATCACCCCAGGCGTGGGACGTTGCTCGCCGATGGGTGGACGACGGCGCGCCGACCGGAAGTGTCATCCTCACCGGGAGCGCGCATCCGCCCGGAGCGGCTGTTCACTCGGGGGCCGGCCGGATCGTTCCGCTTCGTATGCGGCCGCTCTCGCTCGCCGAACGATTCCCCGGGTCGGTGACTGTATCGCTCGGCGACCTGCTGTCGAGCCAAGCGTCAGTGGAGGGCGTGAGCGGTCTGGGCTTCGTGGACTATGTGCGTGAGATCACGGCATCCGGCTTTCCAGGTATCAGAACACTCACCCCGCGGGGCCAACGACTGCAACTCGACGCCTACATCGACAACGTGATCCACCGGGAATTCGCCCAACAGGGTCACGTCGTGCGGGCCCCCGACACTCTGCGACGGTGGATGCGTGCATACGCCGCCGCGACCGCGACGACGGCAAGCTATGCGACAGTGCTCGAGGCGGCCACGCCAGCCGAGGGTGCGAAACCCGCCAAGACGACTGCGATCGCCTACCGAGACGTGCTCTCGTCGCTCTGGCTGCTGGATGCGGTGGAGCCGTGGGTTCCGCGAGGGAACGAACTCGGACGTCTTGCGCAAGCGCCCAAGCACTTCCTCGCCGACCCCGCGCTCGTGTGCCGTTTGCTCGAACTCGACTCCGACGAACTCCTCGGATTCGACGGCGACGGGCCGGGAATCTCGGAATCTTTCGGGCCCAGCTACGGGCCGCTTCTGGGACGACTCTTTGAAGCGCTGGTCGCGCTCAGCCTCCACGCGTACGCATCCCACGCTGAGGCGCGGCTCGGTCACTTTCGCACCCGCAATGGCGACCGGGAAGTCGACTTCATCGTGCAGCGAGGACGACGCGTTGTGGCCTTCGAGGTCAAGCTCTCGGCTTCGGTCGACGATTCCGACGTACGGCACCTGCGCTGGCTTCGTGACCGCCTCGGGTCACAGTTGGCGGATGCGGCCGTGATCACCACGGGCGAGTTCGCCTACCGGCGATCGGACGGGATTGCAGTGATCCCCGCGGCACTGCTCGGGGCCTGACCTGAGCTGTCGCGCCTGCATAATCGCGGATCCGCGGGCGCGCGTTACTCAGGCCGGGAGGCGGGCTGTATGACAGGTATCCCGAGAACGGTGAGCGCTTCGGCTCGGCGGCAGGCGTAGGTCACGAAGCCGTCGAGGTATCGAGATAGACCGCCATCTCAGAAACGCTCGTCGTCGCGCAGCGCGTGCAGCTGCGGCGACAGCGAGTCGCCGGGCGCGGGCGGCATCAGCTCGGCGATTGCGCGACGCGAGACGAGAGCGCTGCGGATGACGCGAGCCACTTCCTCCACGGCCGGGAGGAGCTGGCTCATCGAGGTTTCGTAGGTGTTCCAGCTGCGGCCGGCCGGGTCGAGAACGTCATCCTCGGACGGATCCCCCGGAGCGTCGACCGTGCCGCGCACGCTGAGCACCCGCGCGAGGGCAGCCTGGAACCGCGCTCGCGGGTCGTTGCCGGCATCCGTCGCAGCCTCGTGGATCTCGGCATCCGTCACGTGCCGTGACAGGCGAGCGAACTCGAGGATCGTGAACGCCTTGCGCAACAGCGACGGGTCGAGTTCGACCACGGCCTTGCGGTGCGCGCGCGTCATCGCCAGCACCAGGTCGCGACCGGCGAGCACCGGCTCGGAAAGACGCTTCGCCTGATGAGCCTCGATCTCTGCCGCCGGGATGCCGAGCTCAGCCGCGATCTCGCACGCGTGCTCGGTCATTGCCTCGCCCGGACGCGGCTGCGTCCCGGCGCTCGCCACCTCGACCGGCAGATCGGCCAGAAGGAGACGCAGGTACAGCTCCGACAGGGGAGAGCGGACGATGTTGCCGGTACAGACGGTGAGGATCTCGATCGGCATGAATCGAGGGTACCTGGGGGCGTTTCGTCTCGCTTCGCTCGCTCACCGAACGCTGACGAGGGGGAGGCGGCGAACGCCTGCCAATGCGGCATCCATCACCGCGACAACGTCGGGGTCGAGATCGAAATCGGCCATGCTGGCTCGAGCAGCCTCGAAAGCGTCGACGAGACCCGATCTGATCTCGTCAACGACTGAGGATGCATCGTTCGGGGGTACACCGAATCGCGACCCCGTGCGGACGAGACCTGCCACAGAGATTCGGTCGAGTGCGTACTCGCTCTCCACGCTCATGGCGCTGCTGATGATCGCGGAGCCATCCCAGTACGCGGCGTACGTCAGCAGATCGTAGAGTGGCGCGAGCCGCACCGAGCGGCCCCTCAGCATGAGGGAGTAGTTCTTGGCGTGAGCATCCGTGCACCCCGCCACCACGTTGAAGACGAACGCGCGGAAGAACGCGGCGCCGGTCGCCTCGCGATCCGCGACGAGCGGCAGGGAACCGATGAGCTGAGCGATGCTGGCCACGCCCGGTCCGCCGTCGCGTTGCTGGTACTTCTTTGACGGCGGCACGCTGAGTGCCTGGCACATGTCCTCTTGGTGGAGGCGATGCCACCGCCCATCCGTCCACTCGCGGTCGTATCTCTCGCTGATCAAGACGTTCCAGTGGCCGACACGGCCAAGCCGCGCGGTTGCGACATCACACCCAAGATGAGCCGCTGCGCGCAGAGTGAGTTGCTCAACCACGTCGATGCGGCGGAAGGTACCGACGACCGGCTTGAGGATGTGCGTGGTCGGTTGGCTTCCCTCAGGAACCGCCCAGCGGCCATCCGGCATCCGGAACAACGCGATCTTCGGTTGCGCGCCGGCGATGCTGAAGCGCCCAGCACCATCCCCGACAGCGACGCCGTCGGTGTACTCGGTAACCACCTGGTCGAGCATCCGAGCCACCTCATCCTCGGTGACCGGCCGCGCGCTCTGTTCGGCGCGCGCGTCGCTCGCGAGTTCAGCGGGCGGAAGGATCTGTACCGCGCCCGCCGCATCTGCCCCAATGTGCTCGAGGAGCGCGAACGG
>NZ_JASBSF010000070.1 GCF_030149085.1 Microbacterium sp.
CGACGCGAGCGACCCGGTGGCGACATCACCGTGGGTCGTCAGCGCAACGAGGTCGACCGCAAGCCCGGAGGCTGCCGTGAGCATCCGGGCTACCGTTCCGGACTGCGTCATCGCCAGCGTGCTGGCACGGGTTCCCAGCCGCACGGTCACGGCGTCAACCCCGCAAGGGCCGGGCGGAAGCCGAGCCTGGCGTTCTCACAGCATCCGGGTCGGCACACGTCAAACCACGGACCGAGCGACGTCACGCGGGGACGCTGCGACGCGGGAGTCCCGTTCAGCCGCTCGGCGACGAGGTCGACCAGGCCAGCAACGTACGCGGGCGCCGTTCCCGGGGTCGCGGTGCGCACGGCGACCAGGCCGTGCTCGGCCGCCGTTTCGATCGCTTCGGTGTCAAGGTCCCACATGACCTCCATGTGGTCGCTGACGAACCCGAGCGGAACGATGAGCACCCCGCGCCGGCCCTGAGCGGGCAGCTGCGCGATCGCGTCATTGACGTCGGGCTCGAGCCACGGAACCGACGGCGGGCCAGAGCGGCTCTGGTACACGAGCTGCCAGGGGCTCGTGGATCCGAGTTCACGCATGATCTGCTCGGCGACGGCGGTGTGCTGTGCGGCATAGGCGCCACCCGGCCCGAAGTCGCGGTCACGGGGACCGGAGCGCTCGGCGTCGGCGACGGGAATCGAGTGCGTCGAGAAGAGCACCTCGATCTCGTCCGGCTTCTCGATGCCGTGCTCTCGCAGCTTCTCCAGCCCCGACCGGATGCCATCGACGAAGGGAGTCACGAAGCCCGGGTGATCGAAGAACTGGGCGACCTTGTCGATCTGCAGCTGCTCCCCGACACCCGTCGCCTCGAGCGCATCGGCGAGGTCCTCCCGGTACTGCCGGCACGACGAATAGGAGCTGTAGGCGCTCGTTGCCAGCGCCAGGACGCGCCGGTGATCGTCGGCGTGCAGCTGCTGCACGGCGTCGGCGACGTACGGCATCCAGTTGCGATTTCCCCAGTACACCGGCAGGTCGATGCCGCGCGCGCGAAGCTCGGCATCGAGGGCGGCGACCAGGTCGCGGTTCTGCTGGTTGATGGGTGAGACCCCACCGAAGTGGCGGTAGTGGTGCGCGACCTCCTCGAGGCGCTCGTCGGGGATGCCGCGGCCGGCCGTGACGTTGCGTAGAAACGGGATGACGTCATCCTGCCCCTCGGGTCCACCGAACCCGAGCAGCAGCAGCGCGTCGTAAGCGACGGGTTCTTCCACGTGTGCCGGGCCGGATTCCGCCGCGGGCGTCGCACCGCACACCGCAGCCCCCGGCGCGCAGTAGGCACCGGTCGCGTGCGGGGGCTTGGGCCGGAAGTTCTCGGCGGTCACGACAGGACGTCCTCGAGCTCGCCGACCTCGACGCGTCTCCCGGTGAAGAACGGGACTTCCTCACGCACATGACGGCGGGCATCCGTCGCGCGAAGATCGCGCATCATGTCGACAAGGCTCAGCAGGTTGTCGCTTTCCAACGGCAAGAGCCACTCGTAGTCGCTGAGCGCGAAAGTCGAGACCGTGTTGGCCACGACATCACGGAAAGCGCTGCCTTTGCGGCCGTGCTCGGCGAGCATCGCTGAGCGCTCCTGCTCGGGAAGCAGATACCACTCATAGCTGCGCACGAACGGGTAGAGGCAGAGCCATTCGCGGGGTGCCTCCCCGCGCAGGTATCCGGGAACATGTCGCTTGTTGAACTCGGCCTCGCGGTGAACGCCCATGGCACTCCACGTGATGCTCGCCTCACGCAGCGCCGAGGTGCGACGAAGCCGGCGCAGTGCAGCCTGGAGTGCAGCCGGGTCCTCGCCGTGCAGCCACACCATGAGGTCGGCATCCGCGCGCATGCCGGTGACGTCGTAGAGCCCGCGCAGGGTCACGCCGGCGGCGGGAAGCTCTGCGACCTCGCGCTCCAGGTCACCGAACTCCGGCGCCGCCACACGCGGCACCTCAAGCACCGTGAAGAGGGTGTAGCCAGCGGGCGTCGACTCAGCCTCGGGGCTCGAGGCGGTGGGGGTTACGGGATCGGTCACGATTCCTCCAGTCAGAAGCGGCGGTGCGGGTCAGGAAGCGGTGGATGCGAGCGACGGCGCCGCGAACGCGTGGATCAGGGTTGCGGCGAGCTCGCGCGCGTGCGGCACCACCGAGGCAAGGCCGGTGCCCGCCACGGCGGCGCCGGCGAGGTGCAGGCGGGGGTCAGCGGCGATGACGGGCGTCGTGGACGACGACGAGGACGCATCCCAGCGGCGCACGTGCAGCTCGCGCACGTCCTGCGGCGCCACCGAAACTCCCGTGACGGCGCTGATCGCCGCCGCGACGGATGCCTCATCGAACGCGCCTGTGACGCCGTCGCGCGCCGAGAGCCGGACGACGTGGTGGTGGGGCTCGAGTTTCTCATCGAGCCACTGCCACTTGGCGTTGGCGTGCGTGAGCGCCTTCGCACCGATGGGTGCAGCGTCGGCGATCAGCGCTCCCGTGCCGACCGGGTGAGCATCCAGGCCCGGCGAACGCACGAGCGCGATCGCCAGCTCGACCGGCGTTTCGTCACCATCACTGTGCTCGCCGAGGAGTCGGAGCGCCTCGTCGCGACCGGTGGCGATGACAACGGTTCGGGAGCGGATCGCGGTGCTGCCGGCATCCACGCTCAGCACCTCGTCGCGTGCCCCGTGGCCCACGCTTTCCCGCGTGCTTTCGGCACCATGGATGCGACGAACCGGGGTATCGAGCAGGATGGTCGCCCCGGCGGCGCGGGCGCGGGCTGCCAGTTCGACGGGCAGCCGCCACATGCCACCGACGATCCCCGCGACAGCGCTGCCGGGGCGGGGCCCCGCGGCAAGCTCGGCGACGGCATCCGTCAGCGCGCCGGTCTGCATGAACCGCTGCCAGAGCTGCGGGTGCACCACCGAGAGCTTCAGGTCGCGGGCAGAGCGCGAGTAGACGCCGCGGCAGACGGTGTCTACCACCGCGCTTGCCAGGTCATCACCGAGTCGTGTGGCGACGAGGTCGTAGAGCGAAGGCTCCTCGGCGGGCACGGGCAGCACCTGCTCGGCGCGGGGCGGTACGAGCGCCAGGATGTCGGCAGCGCTGGGATCGGCGGGGATCCCCAGGACGCTCTGTCGCGGGAGCGGGGCGCGACGGATGCCGGAGTCGCCGCCGGCAACGAGCCACGCCCCGGCGGGGTTCGGGGCCGTGACAGTGACGGGAAGCTGCCAGCGGTCGATGAGATCTGTCACGCCGGTCGTTCGGGTCGCGAACGACTCGGCGCCGGCATCCGCAGCGACCTGCCCACCAGCAGCGCCCACACCAGCACCGCCGGCGATCATGACCGGCGCGAGCATCCCCCCGACGCGGTCGGAGGCGTCCACGACGACGGTTCGGAGTCCAGCCGCGGCGGTTTCAGCGGCAACGACCAGGCCCGCCATCCCCGCGCCGACGATGCACACATCGACGATCTCGTCCGTCTCAGCGGGCATCGTGCACCATCGTGACAAGATCCGTCAGCACGTCAGGATCCGTCTCGGGTGGCACGCCGTGCCCGAGGTTGAAGACGTGAGCGCGGGCGACCTTACCTGCGGCGATGATCCGGGAGACCTCCGCGGCGCGGACCTCGGCGGGAGCGAACAGCATGGCGGGATCCAGGTTCCCCTGCACTGTCACCTCTCGCCCTACCCGCTCCAGGGCCTCGTCGAGATCGATCCGGTGGTCGATTCCGACGACGTCGAGATCGAGGCTCGCGATGTCGGCGAGAAGGTCGCCGGTGCCGACACCGAAGTGCGAGAGCGGGACCCGCAGCATCCCGGAGTCCGCGGGCGGTTCGATCTGCCGCACGTGAGCGAGTGCTCGAGCGGATGCCGGGAGCGCTGCCTGCCGGTACAGGCGCGGGGAGAGAGAACCAGCCCAGGAATCGAACAACTGCGCAGCGCTGGCGCCGGCCTCGATCTGGAGGGCGAGGAAGCGTCCGCTGATGTCGGCGAGCCACTGTGTGAGCGCGTCCCACCCGGGCGGGTCCTCGTGGATCAGGCGGCGCGCGGCGAGATGGTCCTTCGAGGGCCCGCCCTCGACGAGGTAGGCAGCGAGGGTGAACGGGGCGCCCGCGAAGCCGATGAGCGGGAGCGGCGTGCCGCGAGTAACGGACTCGGCGGCGAGCATCTTGGTCGTGCGGCGCACAGCCTCGATGATCGGCCCGCCCCGCTCGGTGACGGTCCGCGGGTCGATCGCGGTGACCCGCGCGATGTCGGCACCGGTGCGAACCGGTTGGGAGAAGACCGGACCCCGGCCCGCGACGATGCGCACGTCGATCCCCGCCAGCATCAGGGGCACGACGATGTCGCTGAAGAAGATCGCGGCATCCACGCCGTGACGGCGCACGGGCTGCAGCGTGATCTCACTCACGAGCGCGGGGTCGAGGCAGGCGTCGAGCATCGAGCTGCCCTCACGCAGCGCACGGTACTCGGGAAGGGAACGCCCCGCCTGCCGCATGAACCACACGGGGGTGATAGCTGGTCGGTGTCCGACGAAGGCGCGGATGAGGTGCGAGTCCTTCGTCGCGTGCGCAACGAACGGATGCTGATCGGAGAGCTGCATAGTTAATCGATATACTAACCAGTCGACGCGAGGAGGAAGCGATGCTGGTCTGCCTATCGGCCAACCATCGGGCTACCCCGTTCGCCTCTCTTGAGCGCCTGGCCGAGGTGGGTGGCGAGGTCCGCCGCGACATCCCCCTCGCCCACGAGTCGATCGGCGGAGCCGTCGTGCTTGCCACCTGCAATCGGTTCGAGGCCTACCTCGATATCGACCCCGACGAGGGCCACTCTGCTGAGTCCGCCGTCACTGCCGCGCTCGGCGAGCTGGCCGATGCCTCGGGTATCGACTACCGAGAGCTGCGCGAAACGCTCGATGTCACCGTCGGCAATCGTGTCGCGCATCATCTGTTCGCCGTGGCGTCGGGCCTGGACTCGGTCGTGGTCGGCGAGGACGAGATCGCGGGTCAGGTCACGCGCGCCTACGAAGACGCCCGCGGCGAGGGGATGACGACCCGCGCCCTCGAGCACCTCTTCGAGCGCGCGAAAGAAACATCGCGGACCGTCAAGAACTCGGCGCGCGTGGGGGAATCCGGTCGTTCTCTGGTTCGACTTGCCCTGGAGCTCGCCTCCTCACGGATCGCCGACTGGTCAAGCGCCCGCGTGCTCCTGATCGGGACCGGTCAGTATGCCGCGGCAGCATTGGCGGCACTGCGCGCGCGCGGCGCGCGCGGCATCCGTGTTCATTCGGCCTCCGGTCGCGGCCCCGCGTTCGCCCAACGACACGGACTGATCCCGGTCGACCCGGAATCGTTTCCCGCCGAGATCGCGTCGGCCGATGTCATCGTGACCTGCACGACCCGGGTCGTGCTCGGCGGCGACGAGCTGGATGCCGGTCGCGCCGCGGTGACAGCCGCAGCCGAGCGGCTCCTGGTGATCGACCTCGGCATGCCCCGGAACGTCGCCGCCGACGTGCAGGCGCGTCACGGCGTCGAGGTGCTCGACCTCGAGACGATTCGCTTGCACGCACCGCTTGACGAGTTCGCCTCGCTCGCCGATGCGAAAGCGATCGTCGCCGACGCAGCGCTCCGCCACGCCGGGGCAGGTCGGGTCCACGATGTCGCGCCGGCGGTTCGAGCGGCGCGAGGGTGGGTTCAACAGCTCCTGGATGCTGAGATCGCGCGCCTCCCCGAGAACCCCTCGGAGAGTTCGCTGAAGACCGAACGGGCGCTCCGGCATTTTGCCGGCGTGATCATGCATCACGTCGTTGCGCGCGGCCATACACTGGCGTCCTCCGGGGAGGGCGAACGCTGGTCAGCAGCGGTCGAGACAGTTTTCTCGGAGGCGCCGAATCCCGGCACGTGAGTGAGCATGACCCAGCAGCCCGACCAGACACCGATCCCGTTGCCGCGCGCGCGGGTCACGGTGAAGGATGTCGCGGCGAGAGCTGGCGTGTCCACCGCCGCGGTCAGTCAGGCACTCAATGGCCGGGGCGCGCTCAGCGCCGACACCAGACAGCGGATACTCGATGCCGCGACCGAACTCGGATACTCCCCCGACCGCTACGCCGCAGCGCTCCGGCGCGGGCGAACACTCTCGATCGGGTACGTCGCGTCACCGCCGCTTGACCCGGTTCGCGAGGCCACTCAGGCGCAATACGCCATGCGACAGCTCAGTGCCCTCGTTGACGCCGCAGCCGCGCACCACTTCACGGTCACGGTCATCCCCTATGCGCGCCCGGAGCTGCTGCGCAGCGCCCGGGTAGACGCCGTGTACGCGCCCGACGCCCGCGAGAGCGACCCACTGCTGGCGATCGCTGCAGCGCAGAGCATCCCCGTCATCACCAATGACCTCCCCCTTCCGCCGGACGCAGGGATGTGGATCCGCACCGGATACGAGGATGCCGCGACCGCGGCCCTTGACCTGCTCGCTGCCAGTGGCGCCACGAACATCGGGCTTCTCACCGGCGAACCGGGGCTTCCCCGTCTGGAGATCGGCGAAAGCGTCTACCAGCAGTGGTGTGCCAGCCGCGGCCAGGCCCCGATCGTCGCCCGGGTGGATGCCGCGAGCCTGG
>NZ_JASBSF010000075.1 GCF_030149085.1 Microbacterium sp.
TCGCCGGTAGCGGGGGTGCGGGAGTGGTCTGCCGTGGGAGCGGATCTGGGTGACCCGGTCGATCACCTCGAGAGTCTCAGGATCGAGAGGGACCATGCGTTCGGTGGCGAGCTTGCCGAGCGGGACCTTCAGCCATGCCCCGTTCCCATCGAGCTCGTGAACGCAGTCCAGCTCGAGGTCGAGCAGTTCCCCGATCCGCAGCCCGCAAGCGCGTTGCAGCCGCAGCGCCAGTGCGGCCAGCTCGTTGTCGGGATGCTCGGTCAAAGCGGCGGTGAGTCGCCGGTCGGCATCGATGGGGAGGTAGCGGGGCAGCACCTGCGGGAGCTTGGGGATGTCGTCGCGGAACAGCACCTTCCGAGGTGGCGCTGCGTCCCAGCCCCATTCGGTGATGTCGCGGAGGAACGTCGCGACCGCGACGACCCGCCGGTTGCGGTCCCCGATGCTGATCGGGGCGCCGTCCTTGTCGCTGATCGCGTCGACCAGCGACGCGAGGAACGGTTCGACGTGACGTCGCCGATCCAGATCCCTCACCGACGTGAGTGTCGGGTCGGTGTCGGTGAGGAACACCCCGAAGTGCTTCAACCGTGTCGCCATCGCCGAGACCGTCTTGCGGTCGCAGGTCGCGCGTTTGCGTTCCAGATAGCCGACCAGCTGCGCCCGCAACGGGGCGGAGACCTCGGCGAGCCGCTCCTCGTAAGGGACCGGGCCGCCGGTCCGTGGCGGGGAATCGAGGACGCCGAGATGGAACAGCACCATGTGCGCCATGCTGATCGCCGAGAAGTAGTGGCGATGCGAGATCCCCGTCGCGTGCTCGCGTTCCCGGCAGGCCGCGGCGAACTCCTGAAGGTCATCGACGGTGAGTTGTCGCATCGGCTTTCCCGTCTGGATCAGCAGCCGGATCGGCGCCTGGGAGCCTGTCGCAAGCCGCGTGCGGGCGGTGAACCCGAGCTGTTCGGCCTCGTCGAGGAACCCGTCGATCTCGGCCCGCAGCGGGCTGGTCTGGATCTCCCGCCAGAGCGGTGACAGCTTCCTCGAAAGCAGGTAGTCGCATCCCGGCCGCAACCCGCCGTGCAGCATCAGGAACGTGATCACCGGACGCGCTGCCGACCCCGCCGACAGTCGCTGCTGAAGCGGTGTCGCCGCCCAGTCCTGCGGGTCCGGCCAGGACTCGAAGAACCGTCGCGCAGCCCACTCGTAGGACGGGTTCCCTCGGCCGGTCGCCGTCAGGTGACGCAGATACGCGTCCCGGAGATCATCGCCTCGCAGCGACGCGATCCCGGGGTCACCGCTGCTGAGAGCGGATGCGTTCGCGTGCCGCATCGAACTGGGCTTTCACGTGAGCAGGAGCGAGGTGGACGTAGCGGGCGGTTGTGTCGACATGCGCGTGACCGAGAAGGGCCTGCATCACCGCGAGATCGACGCCGGCCTCGGCGAGGACTGTTCCGAACGTGTGACGCAGCGCGTGCGGGTGCCCGCCGGTCACGCCGGTCAGGCCCCGGTGGTAGCGGAACACCGTCCGCAACCCTGCCGCCGTCAACGGGCCGCCGCGGTTCGGGCCTTTGCCGACGAGGAACAGGAACTCGGAGTCTGACTCGGGGCGTTCGGCGAGGAGATAGACGTCGATCACCGACGCGACGTCCGGGTCCAGCGGGACGCGGCGCTGTTTCGCGCCCTTGCCGGTGACAGTGACCCAGCGGCCGCCGATGTCGACGTCCTTCACGTGCAGGCCGAGGACTTCCATCGACCGCAGCCCGCACCACAGCATCAGCCCTGCGATCGCCCGATCCCGCCAGGTCCGCAGACTCCCCACCAGCGTCGCCGCGTCCTGGGGTGACAGTGCGACCGGCAGCCGGCGTGGTTCCCGCAACCTGAGCGCGGATCGCGCGACCGGGCGCCGGACGGTGTGAGCGAGCATCCCTGACCGCTCCCCGCTCGTCCGCCAGCGCGCTTCCCTGCCCCGCGGGACCGGGTTCCGCCTCGCCGGGTCGCGCAGTCCCGCATACGTGAACAGCCCTGAGATCGCCGCGAGCCGACGGTTGATCGTCGTCGCCGCGTATCGGTCCAGCCGGCGGCCATCCATCCCGACGACGTTCGGGCCCGGCCTGCCTGGCAGGGTCGCTTCACGACATGCCCGCAGGAATCCGAGGAGATCATCGGTCGTGACCTCCTCAAGCGGGCGGTTCTGCCCGGACAGCCAGCGGCAGAACGCGAGCAGGTCATACCCGTAGGACCTCACCGTCGCCGGCGAGTAGTTCCGATCCAGCAGATGCGCGAGGTACTCGTCCACCAGCGCGAACCGGGCGGCGTGCTCACCGGCGAGCACCCACTCGCCGTCACGCTGCTCGAGCCGCAGGACTTCCTTGTCCGTCATGCGACACATGTTGCACCCGTGCGTCACACACGCGACGGACGCGACGCCCACCGGCGTGTCGCCGCCTGGGCTCGCGGGTCGAATAACCGGTTAAGAGGGTGATACCAGTCCGTCCGACCGACCGAACAATCCCAGCCGCGCGCGTGAACTCGGCAAACTCGGCCGACATGTATTGGGCGAGTTCAACCGGTCCTTGCAACACCGGGTTGTTGAAGTGAGCGTAGCTGCTCTTCGAATACCTCGGCGGGCGTCTTCCAGTCGAGGCTCTTGCGGGGCCGGTTGTTGAGCGCGAGAGCGACTGCTTCGAGGTCTTCCGCGGACCACCGTGAGAGGTCCGTGCCCTTCGGGAAGTACTGACGCAGCAGCCCGTTGGTGTTCCTTACGGTGAAAGGGCGCGGATCGGGGGCATCGTGAGTCCTCGACCGGCCCGGAGGCACCGGGTATGGCTCGTTTGTGTTCGCCGCCGCGAGGTCGGCTCAATGAGATTGGCCGCCCGGTGCCTCGCAACGGCTCGACCGCTGATTGAGATACGCGATCCATCGCTTCGTAAGGAACCGCCGGCATAGTCGTTCGCTTCGGGTCGGGATTTGCGCCGCGCGCGAAACCGAGGAGCGAATCTTGTCCCGATTCTGGGCTGGCGTGGACGCCGGCAAGCACCACCATCACTGCGTGCTCATCGACGACGACGGCAAGCACGTGCTGTCGCGACGTGTGCCGAACGATGAGCACGACCTGCTCAACCTGATCGGAGAAGTGCACGAGCTCAGCAGGGGCGCGGTGCTGTGGGCGACCGATCAGAATCATGGTGGCGCGGCGTTGCTGATCGCCCTGCTCGCCAGTCATGGGCAGGAGTTGCTTTATATCCCGGGACGGACGGTCCATCACGCAGCGCGGACGTATCGCGGTGACGGGAAGACCGACGCGAAAGACGCCGCCGTCATAGCCGATCAGGCGCGCATGCGACGGGACTTGCAGGAGCTGCGATCCGGTGACGCGATCAGCTCCAGTCTTCGGATTCTCACGGCACGACGCGCGGATCTGGTTACGGACCGGTCCCGTGCCTTCAACCGTCTGCGGGCAACCCTCCTCGAGTACTTCCCCGCGCTCGAGGCAGCCTTCGACTACGCGAACACACGCGCCGCGGTGGTGTTGCTCACCCGGTATCAGACAGCGGCCGGGCTGCGCCGGGCAGGCAAGAAGCGAGTCGCGGGCTGGCTCACGAAGCAGAACTGCAGAGGCGCCGACGCGATCGCCGAAGCGGCCGTGACCGCAGCGCAAGCGCAGTTCACCGTGATCGGTTCTGAAGCCGTGTCGGCGGACATCGTCTCGGCCCTGGCCGTCGAGATCGAACGGCTCAACGAGAGCGTGCAGAGCCTGGACCGACAGATCGAGACCCTCTTCCGCACCCATCCGCGGGCCGACATCCTGCTCAGCCTGCCGGGGTTCGGTCCCCGGTTGGCGGCCGAGTTCATCGGAGCTGTCGGCGGTGGGATCGAGAGCATCGAAAGTGCTGATCGCTTGGCCGGTATCGCCGGTCTCGCACCCGTTCCGCGCGACTCCGGCCGCATCAGCGGCAACCACCACCGCCCGCACCGCTACGACCGGCGGCTGCTCCGAGCCTGCTACCTGTCCGCGCAATCAGCCGCACGATACTGTCCCAGATCTCGGGCCTACTACGAGAAGAAGCGTGCCGAAGGTAAGAACCACAAGCAGGCTGTGCTCGCCCTTGCCCGTCGGCGCATCAACGTGATCTGGGCCATGCTCCGCGACAATCAGCCCTACCGAATCGGCGAGATCGCCACTTGACAGAACGATTGAGATTCTCGTTCGT
>NZ_JASBSF010000076.1 GCF_030149085.1 Microbacterium sp.
CGCGTTGAGCTGACCAACGGACACAAGGTGCTCGCAACGATCTCGGGAAAGATGCGGCAGAACTACATCCGCATCATTCCCGAAGACCGCGTCGTCGTGGAGCTGAGCCCCTACGACCTCACGCGCGGTCGCATCGTCTACCGCTATCGCTAGACCGGTCGAGAAGTAACGGCCTGTTTCGGCAGGCTCAGCAACCGTGCTGAGCCGGTCGCAGGTACGAAGACAGCGAACAGGAAACATCATGAAGGTCAACCCCAGCGTCAAGCCCATCTGCGACCACTGCAAGGTCATCCGCCGCCACGGCAACGTGATGGTGATCTGCAAGTCCAACCCGCGCCACAAGCAGCGCCAGGGCTGAGACGGATGCCGCTCCGGCGGCCCCAGGACTCATAACTCAATACACACAGGCAGGGTCAGAACCCGCATCCGGATGCCGGATGCGGGGGACACCTCGGGACGAAGGCCCGGGCACCGATTCTGCTCCACACCTTCGACATACTCCGCGGGGAAACCCGGGGGAAAGAGAGAACCGACATGGCACGTCTTGCCGGTGTCGACATCCCGCGCGATAAGCGCGTGGTGATCGCCCTCACCTACATCTACGGCATCGGCCGTACCCGTTCGCACGAGATCCTCGCGGCGACCGAGATCAACGAGGACATCCGCGTGAAGGACCTCAGCGACGACCAGCTCGTCGCCCTCCGCGACTACATCGAAGGCACCTACAAGGTGGAGGGTGACCTTCGCCGTGAGGTCGCCGCCGACATCCGCCGCAAGGTCGAGATCGGCTCCTACGAAGGCCTGCGTCACCGCCGCGGCCTGCCGGTGCGCGGACAGCGCACCAAGACGAACGCGCGTACCCGCAAGGGCCCGAAGCGCACCGTCGCCGGCAAGAAGAAGGCCGGAAAGAAGTAAGGCGCGGAAGGTTTAGGAGAAAACGCACATGGCTACCCCCAAGTCCGCAGCGCGCAAGCCGCGCCGCAAGGAGAAGAAGAACATCGCCGTGGGCCAGGCCCACATCAAGTCGACGTTCAACAACACGATCGTTTCGATCACCGACCCCTCCGGTGCGGTGATCAGCTGGGCCTCCTCGGGTGGCGTCGGCTTCAAGGGCTCGCGCAAGTCGACGCCCTACGCCGCCGGTATGGCAGCCGAGTCTGCTGCCCGCCAGGCGCAGGAGCACGGCGTCAAGAAGGTCGACGTTTTCGTCAAGGGACCGGGTTCGGGTCGTGAGACCGCGATCCGCTCGCTGACGGCAGCTGGCCTCGAGGTCGGTTCGATCCAGGACGTCACGCCGCAGGCGCACAACGGTTGCCGCCCGCCCAAGCGCCGTCGCGTCTGACGACAGCCCCGTTCCGGGCCGGCTCTTGCCTCCCGGGTGAAGCATTTCGGATGCCGGGGTGTGCGCCTGCGCGCCGCGCCTCGGCATCCCCCGAGAAAAACTCAACACCTCACCCATTGCACGTGTCATATAGCGGGCACGTGATCGAAAGGAACACATCGTGCTCATCGCACAGCGTCCCACTCTGACCGAGGAGAAGATCGGGGAGTTCCGCAGCCGTTTCGTCATCGAGCCGCTTGAGCCCGGCTTCGGTTACACGATCGGTAACGCGCTGCGTCGCAGCCTCCTGTCGTCGATCCCCGGCGCCGCCGTCACCAGCATCCGCATCGACGGTGTGCTGCACGAGTTCAGCACCATTCCGGGTGTGAAGGAGGATGTCACCGAGATCATCCTCAACATCAAGCAGTTGGTCGTCTCCTCCGAGCGCGACGAGCCCATCACGGCTTACCTGCGCAAGACCGGCGCCGGTGAGGTCACCGCCGCCGACATCTCGGCTCCTGCGGGTGTCGAGGTCCACAACCCCGAGCTCGTCATCGCGACCCTCAACGAGACCGCGAAGTTCGAGCTCGAGCTGACGATCGAGCGTGGCCGTGGTTACGTCTCGGCGACCCAGAACCGCAACGAGTACGCCGAGAGCGGTCAGATCCCGATCGACTCGATCTACTCGCCGGTGCTCAAGGTCAGCTACCGCGTCGACGCGACGCGTGCCGGTGAGCGCACCGACTTCGACAAGCTCATCCTGGATGTCGAGTCCAAGCCCTCCATCGCCCCGCGTGACGCCGTCGCTTCGGCTGGTCGTACGCTGACCGAGCTGTTCGGCCTCGCCCGCGAGCTGAACGTCGAGGCCGAGGGTATCGAGATCGGCCCCGCGCCGGTCGAGACCGTCATGTCGAACGAGCTGTCGATGCCGATCGAAGACCTCGACCTGTCGGTCCGGTCGTACAACTGCCTCAAGCGCGAGGGCATCAACACCGTCTCGGAGCTCGTTGCCCTCTCGGAGACGCAGCTCATGAACATCCGCAACTTCGGCCAGAAGTCGGTCGATGAGGTTCGCGACAAGCTCATCTCGCTCGGGTTGAGCCTGAAGGACTCGGTTCCCGGGTTCGATGGCGCGCACTTCTACGGCGGCTACGACGACGAGACCGTCGGACCGGTACCCGAAACGGATGCCGCGGCATCCTGACCGACTTTCTCTGGAGTAACTGACATGCCCAAGCCCACCAAGGGTCCCCGCCTCGGAGGCGGCCCCGCACACGAGCGCCTGATGCTTGCCAACCTCGCGGCGGCGCTCTACACCCACAAGTCGATCAAGACGACCGAGACCAAGGCCAAGCGCCTTCGCCCGCTCGCCGAGCGTCTGATCACCTTCGCCAAGCGTGGCGACCTGCACGCGCGTCGTCGCGTGCTGTCGGTCATCGGTGACAAGGAAGTCGTGCACGTCCTGTTCACCGAGATCGCGCCGCTGGTCGCCGACCGCGAGGGCGGCTACACCCGCATCACGAAGATCGGCAATCGCAAGGGCGACAACGCGCCCATGGCGGTCATCGAGCTCGTGCTCGAGCCGGTGAACCCGAAGCCGAAGTCGGCCAAGAAGGCTGCCCCGGCAGCTGCACCGGCCGAAGCTGCACCTGCCGAGGAGGCGCCCGCTGAGGACGCTGCCGA
>NZ_JASBSF010000092.1 GCF_030149085.1 Microbacterium sp.
TCCCACGCCCGCGGCGAGCGCGTCCACCTCGCGATGCTCTCGCGGGGTGGAGCCGGATGAGTTCGGCATCCGTATCGGTCCGCGGGGTCGGTTTCTCCTACCCGTCCGGCACTGCCGTGCTGCACAGCATCGACCTCGAGATCGCCGCGGGCGAGCGGGTGGCGGTGCTCGGGCCGAACGGAGCGGGCAAGACGACGCTCATGCTCCATCTGAACGGCATCCACCTTCCCGATCGCGGAGTCGTGGAGATCGGCGGCACACCGGTGGGCCGAGGGTCGCTGCCCGAGATCCGCCGCCGAGTGGGCGTCGTCTTCCAAGACCCCGACGACCAGCTCTTCCTCCCGACAATCGGGGAGGATGTCGCATTCGGTCCCGGAAACTACGGCGTGCGCGGGCCGGAGCTGGAGTCGCGAGTAGCCAAGGCTCTGACCCGGGTTGGACTCGGGCAGCATCGGGACACGGCGCCCGGTCGACTCTCGCTCGGGCAGCGACGCCGCGCGGCTATTGCGACGATCCTGTCGATGGATGTGGAGGTCATCGTGCTCGACGAGCCGACCTCCAACCTCGACCCTGCCGCCCGTCGAGATTTGTCCGCGACCCTCGGTGCACTCGACGCCACGATCATCGTGGTGACCCACGACCTGCCCTACGCCCTCGAACTCTGCCCTCGGTCGGTGATCCTCGACGAAGGTCGGATCGTCGCCGACGGCACGACAACCGACATCCTCTCCGACGCCGACCTGCTGAGCGCGCACGGCCTCGAGCTCCCGTGGGGGTTCGATCCGCGAGCGCCCCGTCCACCCCGTACCGGCGCGACCGGCCACGGCTCGGCGCCAGATCAGGTCAGGATGCCGCGAGCCGAGCGTTGACCCGCGCGAGCTGGGCACTCACGCGAGCCTGGAGTCCCCCGGCGGTGTCGCCGTCGATGACCTCGGCCACCGCACCCCAATGGATGGCAACCTTCTCGCCGGCCGTCGCGGTGTCGCCGAAGGGGACTGTGACGTCCCGCTCGGCGTTCGCATCGTCGGAGTCATCGAGCGCGAGAACGCCCTCGCGATAGACCAGTCGCGGTCCGCGCACGCGCCAGCGTGTGGCATCCGCGTGCATGACCGTGGCAGGCAGGATCGCGCACGACTCCAACACCTCGACGGGCTCGGGCCGACCGGTGCTGAGCAACCGCGTCCAGGGGTACACCCCGAAGACGTGAAAGGCGTGATGGGGAGCCGCTTCGGCGGCCAGAGACTCGTCAAGGTATGCCCAGTACGACCCGGCGCGCGGACCGATGATCGCCAGCAACTCACGCCAGAAGACGGCGGGATCGATGGCGTCGCCCTCGACAGACCCTGTCCAGTACGCCCGCACCGCCCGCTCATCGAGCGGATCGCACGCGAGGAGGCGCCCGATGACCGTCAGATACGGCCACGCACCCGAGAAGCGGGTAGCCGCCCCCCGGACGTCCACCCCAGCGCCCTCACCGCGCGCCACCTCCGCGAGCAGGGGTGCACCATCGGGGCCGCAGTAGCCCTTCTCGTTCGGGTGGTACGCGTACCGCGCGAACAGTCGCTCCCCGTGCGGTCTCGAGTCGGCGCTCACACGCGGGCCACGGCCTGGGCCGCCTCCCGGTGCAGCCGCCCGAAGTTGTAGTACGCGGCGCATGCGCCTTCGGGCGAGACCATGCACGTGCCGATCGGGGTCTCGGGGGTGCACGCGGTGCCGAACACCTTGCATTCCCACGGCTTGATCACCCCGCGCAGCACGCTGCCGCACTCGCAGGCCGGCGGGTCCTCGACTCGAACACCTGGGAGGGCGAACTTCTTCTCGGCGTCGAATCGTTCGTAGTCGGGGTGGATGCCGTACCCGGACCGAGGGATGTAGCCGAGGCCTCGCCACTCGAAGGTGTCGCGCACCGCGAAGACCTGCTGCATGAGCGCCAGTGCGGCAGGGTTCCCTTCGCGCCGCACCACTCGCGCGTACTGGTTCTCCACCTCGCAGCGTCCGTCCTCGAACTGCTTCAGCAGCATCTCGACCGACTGCAGGATGTCGAGCGGTTCGAAGCCGGTGACCACGATGGGAAGCCCATACTCGGCGGGGATGAAGTCGTAGACCGTCGTCCCGACAACCGTCGAGACGTGTCCGGGACCGATGAAACCGTCGAGGTCGAGGTCGTCGGCATCCAGGATCGCGCGCAGCGGCGGCTCGATCAGCACGTGGTTGCAGAAGATCGAGAAGTTCGTGACATTCAGCGCTGCAGCACGGGCGATCGTCACGGCGGTCGATGGGGCAGTCGTCTCGAAACCGACAGCGAAGAACACGACCTCTTTGTCGGGGTTGTCGATCGCGATCTTCAGGGCATCGAGCGGCGAGTACACGAAGCGGACGTCGGCGCCCGCTGCCTGCGCCTGCAGGAGGCTGCCCTCGGTGCCGGGAACGCGCATCATGTCGCCGAAGGTCGTGAAGATCACTCCGGGCCGATGCGCGAGCCACACCGCGTCGTCGACGCGTCCCATCGGGATGACGCAGACGGGGCATCCGGGACCGTGCACGAGTTGCACGGCCTCGGGCAGAAGGTGCTCGAGCCCGTGCCGATAGATCGTGTGGGTGTGGCCGCCGCACACCTCCATGAACGACAGCGTGCGACCGAGGCGCTGCGTCTGCGCCTCGATGACACCGAGCAGCGACCGGGCTGCGGCGGGGTCGCGGAACTCATCGACGAAGCGCATCAGACGATCTCCGTTTCCATGAAGGCCTCGAGCTCTTCGTCGTAGGTTCGCCCGAGTTTTCGGATCTGATCGAGGGTGACATCGGCCTCGTGCTCGTCGATCTTGCTCATCGCGAAGCCGACGTGCACCAGCACCCAGTCCCCGACTCCGACATGCTCGTCGGCGAGCAGCCGCGTGGAGATGACGCGGCGAACACCACTGACCTCGACCGACGCGAGGTGTTCGTCGGCATCGACGACCTCGACGATCTCACCGGGGATTCCGAGACACATGGCTGACCTCTCTTTCAGCAGATTCGGGGAAGGGGGTCGCCCACGAGCATGTCGACGATGCGGGTGCCGCCGAAGGCGTTGCGCACTGCCACGATGTCGGAGGGGCTTGCGACAACTTCGCCGATGATCGCGGCACTCCCGCCCCCGGGCAGCGCCCGCAGGGCAGCGAGCCCGGCATCCGCGACATCGGCGGGAACGACCGCAGCGAACATCCCCTCGTTGGCGACGTAGAGGGGATCGATCCCGAGCATGTCGCACGCGCCGCGAACGACCGGGGCAACCGGCACTGCTTCGTCGTCGACGATCACTCCGCGCCCGGATGCCTGCACGAGCTCGTTGAGCACGGTCCCCAGGCCCCCACGCGTGGCGTCTCTCATCCAGCGGGTCTGCGGCGCGGCATCCAGCAGAGCCTCGACGAGTCCATTCACGGCACGGGAATCGGATGAGATTTCGGCGTCGATGGCGAGGTTCCCCCGCGCAAGCATGACGGCCATTCCGTGGGCGCCGATGGGTCCCGACACGAGGATGCGATCGCCCGGTTCGACGAGGTCGGCTCCGAGTCGACGGCCCGCGGGGAGCACCCCGACGCCGGCCGTCGTGATGAAGAGCTTGTCGGCAGCGCCCCGCGGCACCACCTTGGTGTCGCCGGCGACGATCGCCACGCCGGCCGTGTCAGCTGCAGCCCGCATGTCGGCGGCGATCTCGCGGAGTGTCTGGACGGGAAGACCCTCTTCGATGACGAAAGCCGCGGTGAGAGCGGTGGGCACCGCACCGCTGACGGCGAGGTCGTTGACGGTGCCATTGACGGCAAGATCGCCGATGCTCCCGCCGGGGAAGCGGATCGGGTTGACGACGTAGGAGTCGGTGGTCATCGCAATGCGTCCCGCCGGCCGCTCCAGGACCGCGGCGTCGCCCGGGTCGCCCGGTGTGGGAGAGCCGAATGCTTCGAAGAAGACGGCGTCCACCAGCGCCGCAGAGGCCTTGCCCCCTGCTCCGTGTGCCAGGGTGATCACCTCGTCGATCAGCCGCGGGCGGCGCCGGCGGAATGCTTCGATGCGCGCGAGGACCTCGTCTTCTGACTCGTTGAGCCGGTTCTTTCCGCGGCGACCCGTGTCAGCTGCCGTGGCGTCGGTCGTCATGACATCACCTCCGCGGCGATCGGGACGGGCACCTCGGGTGGTAACGGCACCGTCGCGATCGCCATCCCGGCGTGGATGAGCACGAGATCGCCCGGCCTGACGTGTCCAAGGATCGTGACATCGACATCCTCCTGGCCATCCGCGGTACGCACGCGCGCCGGAGCGAACAGGACGGGAGGGGCCGCGAGGACCTCTCCGAGCCGACCTTCGTCGCTGCAGGTGATACAGACCTCGTCGGTGCACTCCACGATGGCCGGTTGCAGCGCGGCAGGGTCTTCTCGCAGGTCGTCGGCGATGGCGAGGATGCCGGGCACGACGACCTCGGCGTCGCCGGCGACGCACACGGTGGCCACGCCATCGGCGGGACGCTGAGCATCCCCCACCCAGATCCCCGCGACCCCCCATGCGGGAAGGCGCGCCAAGAGCCGATCCCGGTCGGCGAAGGCGCCGACGATGATCGCGGCATCCCCCGATCGCGCGGTAGCTCGCAGGATCTCGACCGCGTCGCCCTGCCCCACGGCCCGGACACCGGAAAGCGCTGCAGAGTCATCGCCGACGACATGCACGGTGCCGCCGAGCACCTGGGCGCGGGCCACGTGGACGGCGGCGATCCGCAGGTCGCTTGCGGGCGCGGCGCTCACAGCCCGATCCTTGCGTCGTGGGCGATCGCACCGTCGGCGTCCACGACACCGGCATCCTGCATCGCGCTCATCACCTGGGTGACCTGATCGGCCGGAACGCGGGTGAGCGCAAAGCCGGCGTGCACGATGACGTAGTCGCCGACCTGGAGGTCGGGAAGGAAGTTGAGCTTGGCGGTACGGCTCTCGCCGGCGAAGTCGATCTCGGCGACGATCGCGCCGTCGGGTTCGACCCAGCGGTCGGTGATCCTGCCCGGAATCGCAAGGCACATCGGGCTCACTCCCCTCTGCCGGATGAGCCGGCAAGCATCAGGTGTCCGGCAAGGGCCTGCCCGAGGCTCAGGCCACCGTCTCCGGCGGGAACCCGACGGTGGAGCATCGTCGGGACCCCGTCGCGGGACAGTCTAGATCCGACCTCGTTCAGCAGCACGCGGTTCTGTGCGACGCCGCCGGTAAGACCCGCCACGTCGGCGCGGCCGGAGCTGATGAGGTCGGTCAGCGCCGTGGCGATCCAGGCAGCGACGCCGTCGTGGAATCGCCGCGCCAGACACGCGACCGGTTGTCCCGCGCGCATCCGCTCAACGACGTCGGCGACCAGCGCGGGCAACTCGGCTGCCGCATCCGGATGCCCGCCGTGCTCGCAGGCGCCGGCAGCAGCCTCGAGTTCCATCGCCGCCTGGGCTTCGTAAGTGATGCGGTGACGGATGCCCAGAATCGCCGCGACAGCGTCGAAGACCCGCCCGAGACTTGAGGTGGCGATCACTCCGACGGGCTCTGCTGAATCCAGCTGTGCACGTACGAGAGCCAGTTCCGCGGGTGGAGCATCGGCGGCCACGGGGATGCCGGTGCCATCGATCCCCCAGTCGCGCAGCAGCCCGACAGCGACGCGCCAGGGGCTGCGGGCAGCGGTGTCCCCACCAACCAGCCGGAAGCATGGGACGTGCGCGACGCGCTCGTACTCGAGCGGGTCAGCCCCGACGAGCAGGATCTCGCCACCCCAGATGGTGGAGTCCTCACCCCACCCGGTGCCGTCGACAGCGGCTACTGCGACCCGCGTGCCGACCGCGTCGTGTTCGGCGAGAAGGCTCAGGGCGTGAGCGTGATGGTGCTGGATCTGCACGAGGGCGATGCCGGTCCGATCAGCATGCCGCTGGGCCCACCGCGTCGTCGCGTAATCGGGGTGCAGATCCGCGACCAGAAGAGCCGGCGAACTGCGGTGCAGCCCTTCGAACTGTGCGACGCCGCGCTCGAAGGCTTCCTGGCACGCGAGCGAACCCATGTCTCCGACGTGCGCCGACAGAAACGCCCGGTCATTGCGCACGATCGCGAACGTGTTCTTGAGCTCACCTCCGACGGCGAGGACCACGCCACCGCCGGACGAGGGGGAGAGACGAATCGGTAGCGGGGCGTACCCGCGACTGCGCCGGAGCGGAATCAGGTCGCCGCCTACGCCACCGGCGAGCAGGACGGAGTCTTCAACGGGAACGTGGATGCCGCGGTCGTTGGTCACGAAAAGGTCGGCGATCCCGCCGAGCAGCTCGAAAGCGTCGTCCTCGCGGAAGCACAGCGGGTCACCTGACACGTTGCCGCTGGTTGCCACCACCACGTCTGTCGGATTCAGCAGCATCTCGTGCACCGCGGCGGAGGGAAGCATGATGCCCACCCGCGACAGCCCGGGAGCCACGGACGGCGCGAGATCGGCATCCGTCGTCGTGTCGGCGATGACGATGGGGCGAGCGGGCCCCGTCATCTCACGGACCGCGGCTGCGTCGAGGTGCGCGATGCGCGATGCCTCCTCGATCGAGCCGGCCATCACCGCGAAGGGCTTGTCGGGACGGCGCTTACGCTCCCGCAACCGGCGGACAGCAGCGTCGCTGCGCGCATCGCACATCAAGGTGTAACCACCAAGGCCTTTGACCGCCACGATGCGCCCGTCCCCGAGAGCACGTCGCGCGGCGGCGAGCGCCTCCGTTCCGGTACTCAGGGGACGCCCGGCGGCATCCTTCAGCGTGAGAGTGGGTCCGCAGTCGAAGCAGCTGATCGGTTGGGCGTGGTAGCGCCGGTCGAGGGGATCCTCGTATTCGGCGCGGCACGCTGCGCACATCGGAAAGACCGACATCGTCGTCAGCGGCCTGTCGTAGGGGAGGTCACGGATGATGCTCAGACGTGGTCCGCAGTTCGTGCACGTGATGAAGGGGTAGCCGAAGCGCCTGTCGCCTGGGTCTCGGAGCTCGCGGCGGCAGTCGTCACAGCATCCGACATCGGGCGGGATGAGGGTGCGCACGCCGCCCGCGCGACGACTCTCGACGATCCGGAAGTCGCTCTCCCCCGGGATGGTGTCGCGATCCGAGGTGGTCACCTCGTCGATGACAGCAAGGACGGGCGCATGCTCGCGCACCTCATGCAGAAAGCCCGCGACGGCGGCGGCAGTCCCCTGCGCCTCGATGAAGACGCTTTCGTCGTCGTTGCCGCACCATCCGGTCACGCCGTGCGCGGCAGCGACTCGTGCAACGTGCGGGCGAAACCCGACCCCCTGCACGACACCGCGCACGATCGCGGCTACGCGAACGCTGGGCACGACGACGGCGCGAAGGCGCGCCGTGTCAGTGCCCGCCGCAGCCACAGCCCTCGGGGCCGCATGCGCTGGCCCCGGTCCCGCAGGCACCCGTCGGGGCGGCGCTCGGCCCGCGCAGCAGCGATTCGAGACTCACGAACGCAACGGGACGAGCGCTCGCTGCCGGCGCCGGCGCCGTTGCCTCGGCGGTGGCGGCGGGGTCCGGCATCCGGATGATTCCGTGCATGCCCAGCAGCATCCGCACTGCTGGATCGTCGACGAGGTCGAAGAGGAGCTCCTTGCCGCGCGGATCTTCGCGCAGAGCCCGCACAATCGTGGTGAGCGCCTCCCTCGAGAGTGCGTCAAGGGCCAGCGCGAACTCTTCAGCCACGGCGCGACTGTCGGGATCGAGCCGGCTGATGGCGGCAACCGCTGCGTCCAGGCGCGCGGCAGTCGTCTCGAGGGTTTCAACCTCTGGACTGTCAGTGTCTCGCGTGTGAGCGTCGAGCATCGTCATCGGATACCTCCCCGTTCGTTCCGGCCTGCGGGCGTCATGCCGGGCTCCCCGCCGCCACCAGCTGATCGCGCAGGTCCCGCACGATCGCGGCCGAGTTCTCATCGCCCTTCGACGCGAACAAGAACTCCGCCTCGTCGAACCGCCCCCGCGCATCGTCGAGGAGTCCGAGATGGGCAAGGGCGTTCCCCTGGTTCGAGAGCACCCGGGCGCGCCCGAGAGCGTCCTTCTTCGGCGATCGGGTGCGCAGCACCACCTCGTAGAGGTCGACAGCTTCCATGAGGTTGTCACGCTGACGCGCGGACGGCGCGTACACCAGCGCATTGGCGAGGTTCAGACGCGCACTGGCCCATTCCTCGGCGTCGTCCTTTTCATCGAGCAACCGTGCGGCGGTGCGAAGCGACTGGATCGCTATGCCCACCCGCAGCATGTCGGCATCCGACATGACGGGCGCCGCCAGGTAGGCAGTGCCGAGGTTGAGGTGTACGCGGGCGAACAGGGGCCGGTTCTCGCCCTCATCAAGGTGCCGGAGCGCCTCGGTGTAGCCCTGGATCGCTTCGGTGAGAGAGCGCCGCCCCTCGATCGCCATTCCGTGGACAAGGCCCGCGCGGTGGTAGAGGGCCTCGGCGTACGCGGCGCGGAGGTCGGTGCCCTTCAGCAGCGCGACTGCCTCGTCGGCATCGGCAAGATTGTGTCCACGACCGGCGAGCTCGCTGAGGATGACGCCAGCGAACGCGGGAGCGACGCCCCGGACGTGGTCGGCGGCGGCGCGCAGACACTCGACAGCCTCGTTCTCGTCGCCGTCATCGAGCGCGTGGGCTGCCTGCGCGGTGAGGATCAGTGCGGCAACCTCGCCGGTGGAGCTACCGACCTCGGGCGGAATGCTGGTCTGCCCGAGCGTGAAGGCGACATGGTCGACGAGCGGCCGCCACTGGTCCCCGAGCGCGGCAGTGACATCGGTTCGCGCAATGCTGTCAGGGTCGACGACGAAGAGGTTGTAGCGGTCGACGGGTCGGTCGGATGCCGCGAAGACCGCAGCAGCATCCTCGACCCGCCCCTCGTAAGCCAGACGCACGCCCTCAAGCGCTGACGGCCAACTCTCGGGCAGGTGACCGGAAAGCAGAGACTGCCGCGCGGCATCCGTGTCGGCGCCGGCTATCAGCAGCAGACCGGCCGGCAGGGCGAACGCTCCGAGAGGCTGTGGGCGGTCGATCTCGGTCATCGGGAACCCTCTTCGGTGATGGTCAGGCGGCGGCGCTTTCGCGACCATTGTGCTCCCACGAAACCCACCGGGTAGTCATCGGCGAGCGCTTCGCGCAGGAGGACACTGCGATCGCCCGCGACGTTGCGCTGCTTGAGCATCAGTCCACCGGATGCGGCCACACCGACCGGCATCACCACGATCTCGCCGGTGGGTGCACGAAGGGCGGCGATCCGGTCATCCGGAAAGTTGGCGCGGGCGAACTCCGCGGGAAGGCGCAGGTGCCCCTCGGGAGTGAACTCGACGGTGACCTGCTCGACGTCCTCAGTCATCGATCTGCTCCTCGAGCGCGGCGATGCGCTCACGCACGATCCCGAGCGCCCGTTCGATTGCCGCGTCCACGGCGGGGCTCAGGGGCGCACCGAAGGCGAAGGAACCGCCCTCGATGAGTAGAACATCGATGTCGTCCGGCATGAGCGGCCCCAAGAGCCACCGACCGAACGCGATCGCGTGATCCCACCGGAAGTCATGGCTTCCCATCGCACCGGCGGGAGGGAGTTCCGCGACGACATCTCCGGGAACGGCGAACAGGGTCCCGGGCTCGGCGCCGGTACTGGACGCATCGATGATGAGGACCCGGTTGGCGTGGCGCATCTCGAACGCGACGCCCATCCCGCTCGTCCCACCGTCGGCGATCCGGATGCGGTCAGGTACCGGGCCGGACTCCCACAGCCGCCTGATCAAGACCGGACCTGCCGCGTCGTCCCCGCGCAGGATGTTCCCACATCCGATGATCAACAGCTCGACGCGCGAACTCTCGTCACCGTCGTCGATCAACCGCCACGGCTCGACCGCCTCGTCGTTATGAAGGGCCGCGCCCGCCTTCACCTCTTCTCCCTCGCTCAACACATGTTGTTGATGACGAACGACGACATCTCTCGCCCCGTCTTGCCGTCGTAGGCGTGCACTGTGCACACGAGGCACGCGTCGAAGCTGCGGGTGACGTGGCCGAGTTCGACGGGGTCTTCCAGGTCGTAGACGGGAGCCCCGATCAGCGCCTTCTCGATCGGTCCGACGACAGCATCCTTATCGCGCGGTCCGATGTTCCACGCGCTCGGGGTGATGACGTTGTAGTTGGCGATCTTCCCGTCCTCGATGACGATCCAGTCCTGCAGAGCGCCGCGAGCGGCTTCCGTGCCACCATAGCCGCGCGCCGACACCGGGTCGGTGGGCTCGGCGAAGAACGAGCCGTGCAGGTCGATCTGGTTCAGCCAGTTCTTCACGAGCTTGTAGTACTTCGCGGCCTCGTGCATCCGCGCGAGCTGACGCACCAGAACCGAGGGCCCCTTCTTGGCCATGACGTCGGTGAACAGCGGGTCGTAGTCCTGGAAGTCCTTCGTCTGCGGCTTGCCTGCCACGACCTGCCGCGCGAGCGGCCCGGCTTCCAGTGGCAGCCGGCCGACCCCGGGCACGTCATAGCGCGGAGCTTTGGCGAAGGAGTACTTGTCTTGCTTGGCACCGAGCTCGGGGTCGATCGCATTCTGCTCCCCATCGAAGGGGTGCACGACGTCATCCCCGCGATAGAAGGAGTGCGCGACATCCTCGCTCACCCGCGCCTGGTCGTACTCGTGGTGCGCGCCGTTCGCGTAGACACCCGAGCGCACGACAAGTGCATCGTTACGTCCCTCGATGGTGGGGTGATCGTAGGATGCCGGGTCGAAGTAGGTACCGGCGGCGATGTAGTTGCCCCACCCTTGTCCGTACAGGTCGAGCCCGATGTCCAGGGCGTAGCGGATGAAGAAGCCGCAGTCGGAGTCACGGTGGGCGTCGCTCTCGTCGACCCAGGCCAGGATGTCTTCCCACGTCTTGTTCTCGAGCCACCGGTCGACGGTGCAGCCGAGCCACTGCTTCTCGAGCCACGCGTTCTTCCAGTTGTCGAGGATCGCGTGCGAGCGGGTCACGTCACTGAGGGTCGGAGCGCCCATGATGCCACCGGGCACCATGAACGAGGAGTGCGGCCACTGACCGCCGAAGATCGCGTAGATCTCGACGGGCTTCTGGCTGAGCACGACGCCCGGCTGGTAGCTGGTGCCGACGTAGGCCGAGAACCTCCGGCACGCCTCCTCATAGAGGGGCGAGTCCTTGTACTTCTCGTGTGTGAGGTCGATCGCGAAGATCGCATAGAAGTAGCGCGGAATCGACTGCAGGGTCTCGACTGCCTGACCGATGTTGCGAACGAGCGTCGCGTTGTGGGGCACGAACGTCTGGAACGCGGTGTCCAGCGCGTAGCACGCCTTGTAGAGGTGGCTGCCGCCACAGATCCCGCAGATGCGAGGCGTCATGATCAGGCCCGCGCGCATGTCCTTGCCCCGCAGGATCGTTTCGAACCCGCGGAACATCATGGCCTGCGTCCAGGCATCCGTCACGACACCGTCTTCGATGGTGACGCGCACATCCAGGTCGCCCTCGACGCGGCCGAGGGGACTGACGTGCAGATCGACGGTAGAACTCATGTGCTGGGCCTTTCGGGCTAGACGACGAACATGTCTTCTTTGGACCACTTGGGGGCGGAGATCCGCGCCGCGGCAGCCATGGCCATGTAGGTGACGTGGTCCTCTCCGGGCGGGAGGTCCTTCGGGATGGCGCCGGCGATCAGCTGCGTCTTGAAGACGGAGCCCGGCATGAGGTCGGCGAACGGGAACTCGGGCTCTGTGCAGCCGAGGCACGGCATACCCGCGCGGGTCTTGGAGGACTGGCGGTTCCACAGGATGCGGTTGCACGGCGCGTGGGTCATCGGCCCGCGGCATCCGAACTCGTAGAACAGACACCCGGTGCGCGTGCCCTCACCGAAGCTCATCGTGGACTGCTTGAACTCGAAGAACGTGTTGCGGGTACAGCCGTTGTGCACGAACTGGGTGAAGAAGGTCTGGGGCCGGTTGAGATCATCGAGCGCGATGTCACCGACGCGTCCCGTGGCCAGCGCAACGATGATCTGCGTGATCCAGTCGGGGTGAGCGGGGCAGCCGGGGATGTTGATGACGGGAAGCCCCGACTTGCTGCGCCAGTCGGCACCGAGGAACCCGCCCTTGGCCTTGCGGTGGAACTGCAGACCGGTCGAGTCACTCGGGTTGGGCGCGACGGCCGGCAGCCCGCCGAAGCACGCGCAGTCTCCGATGGCCACGACGATGGATGCCGCCTCGGCGAGCTCGGTCACCCAATCCTTCATGGGTCGATCGGCGAACATGTCGAAGCGACCGGTGCCGTCGGGGCCTTCGATGACGGTCCCTTCGAACACGAAGATGTCGAGCGGCCGCTTGCCTTCCGCGCAGTCCCTAAAGATCTTCTGGGCGTTCTTGCCCATCTCGAGCCCCAAGGTCGGGTGCCAGAGCACCTCAAGCCCGAAGTCGACGATGAGATCAACGACACTCGGCTCATCGGCGTTGAGGAACGACATCGTGTTCCCCGAACACGCCCCGCCCTGCAACCACAGCACGCTGGTCATGCCTGCTCTCCTTCCGTTGCGGTGGCCTCTCCCTCTTCACGGAGGGAGCGACCGAGTTCCTTGACGATCCGCAGCGCGAAGGCAAGCCCTCGCCTGACGTCGGGGTCGCGGGTCATCCCGCTGATCGCGATGATGCTCGGCGGTTTCTGCTCAGCCTCGGCCTGCGCCTGCTCGGTGGCACGGCTGACGCCCCCGGCCACCCGTGTCAGCAGATCAAGAAGCGCCGGGTCGAGCAGTCCCGAGGATCCGATCTTCTCGACGAGGTCGGCATCTGCCACGTGCTCCAGAACCGGAATCGCCTGGTCGGCGACCTTCAGGAGCGCAGGACCTGCCGCAACTGCCCGCTTTCCGACTGGACTCTCGGTGACCATCGCCACGGCTTCGTGGTAGCTGGTCGCGACATTCTCGACGATGTTGTCGGAGTGTGCGAAGAAGCCGCCCACGACGTCCAGGAGCCCCGCCACGAGCTCCGCGTTGTCGAGCAGGTGGTTGAGGGCAGCGACGGTCTCTGGATCACCGAGCCGCTGGCGAAGGCGCTCGGCCTCGATGTCGGCGCCGGTGATCATCTTCGCGTCGTCCGGCGAGAGCACAGTGCTCATACGGCGTCCTCCGATCGGGACACTCCGCGACGAGGTGTCCTGGCACGAATGTATCCCCGCCAGGTGTTGCGTAGCATCCGGAATGCGCAGGGTTTATCCTCAGAGCGATCCCCTGGAGGACAGATGGCCCGTCCCCTGCGCACGCCGCCGGCGCTGGCGAGCGCCCCCTCGGTGCGCACCGACGACCCCCGGCGTCTCGCCGGCGAACTCGGGACTCTCCTGGGGGAGGGCACCGTCGCCGTCCACGACAACCGCGCGAGTCTCGACGGCGCGCTGTTCACGCGGAGCTTCGACACGATCTCGTTGGGCTACCTGGATATCGGGACCCCCACCACGATCGACATCCCGGTCACCGCCGACGCCGTCACGGTTTGCATGAACCAGGGCGGAGCGCTCGCGGCGCGCGTGGACGGAGTCACGGTGCACACGACGACGGTTCAGGCGATCGTGCTCTCACCGCGCACGGCGGTGCGGCTGGAGATGACTCCCGAATCTCCCCAGCTCCTCGTCCGCCTCGAACGTCATGCCGTGGAGGCAGCCGTGGCTCGCACCCTCGGCCGGCGCGTCAGCGAACCGCTGCGGTTTGAGCCGCTGTTCGATCTGAGCTCTCCCGAAAGCATCCGGTGGAGCATCGCGGTGCAGCTGCTGAGCACCGAATCCATGACCGATTCGTCGCTGCTGACCCTGCCCCTGGGTCGACAGAGCGTCGCCGACCTCCTGGTCGCATCCCTGCTCCTCCTGCAGCCTTCGAACTACTCCAACTCGCTGAGGCGACAGGCAACGTCGGGTCTCATGGTCGACGCCCTCGCCTACATCGAGCAGCATCTGGCCGAGCCGTTCTCGCTGGCGGTCCTTGCCCACGCGGTGCATGTCTCTCCGCGCCATCTGCAGCAGACCTTCCGTGACCGCCTGGGAACAACGCCGTCAGGATACGTTCGCGACCAGCGACTGCAGCGGGTGCGCATCGATCTGACGGATGCCGACCCCAGGCGCGGCGCGACAGTCGCAGGGATCGCACAGCGGTGGGGGTTTACCCACGCCGGCCGGTTCGCGAACGAGTACCGCGACCGCTTCGGAGAATCGCCGTCTCGCACCCTTCGCGGCGCGTGATCACCCTGGCGCGTTCCGCCGGAGCGCCGATTGGATCTAGGGTGAGGGCATCCCCACCGGTGGGGTCGGAGGGCCGGATGCACGAGCTGTCGTTGTGCCGATCGATCGCTGCGATCGCTGAGCGTTCGAGCGCGGGCCGCGCCGTGCTCTCGATCCAGCTCGATGTCGGTCAGCTACGCCAAGTGGTGCCGGAGACGCTCGTGTATTGCTGGGGCATCGTGTGCGAGAACTCGCCGTCGTTGTCTGGATCGCGGCTCGAGGTGACCTCGATCCCGGCCATCGTCACGTGCCGCGAGTGCTCCACGGATTCCACGATCGAGGGCGTGCCGATCCTCGTGTGCGCGTCATGCGGAAGTGGATCGGTGGTCGTACGATCTGGGGAGGAATTCCTCGTCCGGTCAATGGAGGTCGGCGAAAAGGAAGGGAAGACCGATGGGTCGCTTTCACCGCCACGATGACGGAACCGTGCACGCTCACGATCACCACGATGATGGGCACTCGCATGAGCATTCGCATGGCGATCATGACCACCCGCATGATCACGAACACGACGACCACATCGGTGATCACTCCGGCTACGAGACGGGCGCTGAGCGCATCGACGTGCTGGAGCGGATCTTCAGCGAGAACGATGCTGCGGCCGACCGCAACCGCCGGGCCCTGGATGCCGCATCCGTCGTCTCGATCAACCTGATGTCATCTCCGGGCGCCGGCAAGACCACGCTCCTGGAGCGGACGCTCGCGGAGTTGGAAGGGCGCGTGCGCGTCGGGATCGTGGAGGGCGACATCGAGACAGCCCTCGACGCTGATCGCCTCGACGGCTACGGTGCGCAGATCTCGCTCTTGAACACCGGAAACGGGTTCGGCGGCGAGTGCCACCTTGACGCCCCGATGGTCGACCGGGCTTTGCGCGGTCTCGAGCTCGAGAACCTCGACCTCGTCGTGATCGAGAACGTCGGCAACCTCGTGTGCCCCGCCGAGTTCGACACCGGGGCTCACCATCGCGCGATGGTCGCATCGGTCACCGAGGGCGAGGACAAGCCGCTGAAGTATCCGGTTATGTTCCGGTCGGTGGACGTGGTCGTCGTGAACAAGACCGACCTGCTGCCCTACCTCGACTTCGACCTCGACCTGTTTCTCGCGAACGTCCGTGCCGTGAACCCCACAGCACGGATCATCCTCACGAGCGCGAAGGCAGGCGACGGCCTCGCCGACTGGTTCTCCTGGATCGCGGAGATCACCGCGCCGGCCACCGCTGCCGCCCGGGGCTGACGCGCGCGGGAGGCCTCAGGCGATCTCGCCGGCGGCGACGACCTCGGCAAGACCCGCGACGCGCGACAGGTGGTAGACCCCGTACGCGTCTGCTTCACGGATGCGGCGCGCATCGGCATCCGTCTGCGCGTCGTGCGCGAGGGTTGCCGCGAGAATCCGTGCGTGCATCAGCCCACCAGCCACGAAGCCCAGGAGCATGAGGTACGGGACGCTGACGGCATATGCGTCGCGCGTCATCCCGAACGCAATCAGCTGTGCCGTCGCCTCCTCAGCAGATGCACGGGCCCGCTCGAGTCGCGCCGCGGTCCGTGCAGCGACGGGGTGGTCGAGGCTTTCGAGCATGGCGATCGCGTCGGCGGCCTCGCCGAGGACGCGGCCGACTGTCGCGCCGCCATCACGGATGACCTTCCGACCAATCAGGTCGTTGGACTGGATGGCCGTGGTGCCCTCGTAGATCGGCATGATCCGGGCATCGCGGTAGTGCTGGGGCGCGCCGGACTCCTCGATGAAGCCCATGTCGCCGTGCACCTGGATCGCGTCGGACGTGATCCGCAGAGCCTCTTCGGTGGTCCAGCCTTTGAAGATCGGGACGAACAGCTCGGCTAGGCGGAGGCTGTCGGCATCCGTCGCCCGGTCGAACAGGTCGCCGACGTACACGCCGAGAGCCCGCATCGCACTGATCTCGCTCGCCATCGACAGCAGGAGGCGACGGACGTCGGGGTGCTCGGCGATCGGGGTCCCGGCAGGACGATCGAGCACAGCACCTTGCATACGCTCGTGCGCATATGCCCGCGCGCGTTGGTAGGCGCGGTCGCTGATTCCCGTGGCCTGGAGCCCCATGCCGACACGGGCAGAGTTCATCATGACGAACATTCCGGCAAGACCGCCGTGAAGCTCTCCGACGAGGAAGCCCGTCGCTCCCTCATACTCGAGCACGCAGGTCGGGCTGCCGTGGATGCCGAGCTTGTGCTCGACCGAGACCGTTGTGACGGCGTTGCGTTCCCCGGGGTTTCCAGCAGCGTCGGGCAGGAACTTCGGCACGACGAACAGCGAGATCCCCTTCGCACCCTCGGGGGCATCCGGCGTGCGAGCGAGCACGAGATGAACGATGTTCTCGGCGACGTCGTGGTCGCCCCAGGTGATGAAGATCTTCTGACCCTTGACCGCCCAGGTGCCGTCGTCGTTCGGGGTCGCCATGGTGCGGATCGCGCCGAGGTCTGTGCCGGCCTGGGGCTCCGTGAGGTTCATGGTGCCGGTCCACTCGCCGCTGACGAGCCGCGTGAGGTACTGCTCGCGCAGGTCGTCGGAGGCATAGGCATCCAGGGCGTGGATCGCCCCGGTGGTGAGGGCGCTGCACAGCGCGAACGCGGTGTTGGCGGCGTTCCACATCTCGCCGAGTCCCGCTTGTACGAGCGCGGGCAGGCCATCGCCGCCGGCAGACTCGGGCGCTTCGGCGGTGATCCAGCCCGCCTCAACGATCGCGCGATAGGCCTCGGGGAACCCGGCTGGCGTCTTCGCCTGGCCGTCGATGACCGTCACTCCCTCGCGGTCGCCGGATGCGTTCAGCGGCGCCAGCACCTCGGATGCGAGCTCCCCCGCCGCAGACAGCGCGTCGACGGCATCCTCTGCGCTCAGGGCTCCGCTGGTGGCGCGCGCCACCAGATCGGTGCCGAATGCCTCGGCGAACAGGAACGCGTAGTCATCGACGGGAGGAACGTAGGCGGAGGTGTCAGCCATGACGAACTCGCTTTCAGAGGTGGGACTGCGACTCATCATAGATGACACTGCGTCTCATTGCGCGTGAGTGGACGCCCGGCCTCGCTAGAGGATGCCGCGCTCCATGGCTACCGTCACGGCGTGGGTTCGGTCGGCGACCTCGAGCTTGTCGAAGATCTTCAGCAGGTGGGTCTTGACCGTCGACTCGCCAATGCCGAGATCAGTGCCGATGAGCTTGTTGCTGCGACCGCGCGCCACAAGCTGCAGGACCTCGATCTCGCGCGGAGTAAGCGTGACGGATGCCGCAGGCTCGCGCATTCGCGACACCAGCCGCGCCGCCACGGCCGGCGAGAGCGCCGTCTGCCCCGTCGCGACCAGGCGGATCCCCGCGACGATCTCGTCCTGCGGCGCTGCCTTGAGCAGGTAACCGGCGGCTCCCGCCTCGATCGCCGCCAGGATCTGATCGTCGCTCTCATACGTCGTGAGGATGAGCACGCGCGGCGCGTCGGCGCCAAAGGCGACGATGCGCCCCGTCGCTGCAACACCGTCGATCACGGGCATCCGCAGGTCCATGAGCACGACATCCGGCTTCTCGCGTGCTGCCAGCTCGACCGCCTGGGCTCCATCGGCCGCCTGACCGACAACCTCGAAGCCTTCCTCATCGGCGAACAAGCCGGCGAGCCCCGCGCGCACGACGGGATGGTCATCGGCGATCAGGAGTCGGATCATGCCGCGACTCCGGCCGGCGGGAGCAGGATCGTCAGCGTCGCGCCGTGGCCCGGTGCCGATTCCACCTCGACGTCCCCTCCCGCGAGTGTCGCGCGGTCGCTGATGCCGTCGAGCCCGAATCCAGTGCGGGCAGCCAACGGGTCGAAGCCGACTCCGTCGTCGCGGACAGTCATCCGGATCCCCTCGCCATCGTGGGCCACGGTCACGAGGACTACGGTTGCCCGCGCGTGCTTTCGGACGTTGGCGAGAGCCTCTTGCAGGCAGCGCAGCAGAACGACCTGCTGCTCACGATCGAGATCCACGCCGGCTGCAACCTCGACATCAATCGCGAGGCCGACCTCTGCCCGGAAGCGCGCGGCCAGCCGCTCGATCGCTGCCGCCAGAGCGTCATCGGCGGGAACCGCGGCCATCCGCGCCACGAGCGCGCGGGACTCAGCGAGCGCCTCGCGCGCGGTCTGCTCGATCGTCGCGATCGTCTCGGCCGCGGCATCCGTTCGCCCGTCCCGCGCTTGCCGGCCCGCACGCTCGCTCAACAGGACGAGGCCCGCGAGGGTCTGCGCCAGCGTGTCGTGGATGTCACGAGCGATGCGCTCCCGCTCCTCCGCCGCACCCCGGTCCCGACTGAGCGCCTCGACCTGGGACTGCGCCGCGGTCAGCTCCGTGACCAGACGTGCCCGCTCCTGCCCATACTCGGCGATGCTCGAGATCCATAGGCCGAGAGCGGTAGCGAAGACGACTGCCAGACCCCCCGAGAGGATGCCTTCCCAGAGCGACTCGATCGTGAAGCCGCCGTGAGCCACGAATCCGACGAAAACACCGAAACCGATGGCGATGGATCCGAGAACGCCTCCTCGTCGGGTGTCGACCGAGACCCACACGAGGGGATACGCCAGAGTCTGGAGCATCGCCATGAACGGGGCAGCGGTCACGCCGATTCCGATGGAAATGGTCACGAGGACGACGAACACGACGGCCAGCGACGTGCTGCTGCGCTGCCGGAGCCGCCGGCCGAAGCCGAAATAGGCGACGACCAGAAGCGCCGCGGAGGCAGCGACCAGCATCCGATCAAGACCGTCGAGTTCCGACAGGACCAGGATGGGCGCGACGATCGCTGCCGCCACGATCGGGACGACGACATCCCACCATCGCGATTCGCTCATCATCACCCCTTCGCCTGCCTTACGCGTAACCGCCCCAGGCTACGCGTCGCGCCGGATCCACCGGAAGGTGAGGCGGCTGATGATGAGGCCCACGACGAGCCAGATCAGCAGAGCGATCGCGACGCCGCCGAGGTCCCAGGCGCCGCTCTGCTCGAGGGTCGCGTACTCGGGCGGCAGGAAGACCGCACGCATTCCCTTGGCCATCCATGCCAGCGGGAAGAGGTTCGCGACGTTTTGCAGCCATTCGGGCAGCAGCCAGAAGAACATGTAGACGCCCGAAATGAACTGCAGCACGAGGGCCACCGGGATGACGACGGCTGAGGCGCTCCGGGCGCTTCGGGGGATGGCCGAGATGGCGATTCCGAGGAACGCCGAGGTCGCAAGTCCCAGGACGAACACCCACGCGAAGGTCAGCCACGACTCCACGTCGGACGGCAGCGGCACGCCCAGCACGAGCCCCGCGAACGCGAGCAAGACAGCTGCCTGCACCGTGCCGGTGACCAGCACCTGACCGATCTTGCCGATGAAGTAGCTCACCGGCGACAGCGGCGTCCCGCCCAGTCGCTTGAGGGTGCCGTCATGCCGCTCGAGGGCGATGTCGATCGCCAGGTTCTGCAAGCCAGAGAGCAGCACACCCGCCGCGAGCATGCCCGGAAGATACATCTGTGCCGCCGAGAGGGCTGGCAGTCCCTGCCCATAGCTCTGATCGCCGTCGCCGCCGAAGACGGTGCTGAAGAGGGCGAGCATCAGGATCGGGAAGAGAAAGGTGAAGAAGATCGTCTCGGGCGAGCGGGCGTAGCCGCGGATTTCGAACCCGATACGACGGATGCCGTGGCGTACCGCGTGCATCGGGCTGAACCGGGCCGGAGCGAGGGTGAGAGCGGTCATGACAGTTTCTCCGGAATCGAAGAGGTGTGTGAGGAGGGTGCCGGGGCGACTGCATCGTCCGGGGCGACTGCCTCGTCCGGGTCGACCATGCCGAGGTAGATGTCTTCCAGGGTGGGGCGACGGATCTCGAGCTCGTCGGGCTCACCGCCGAGGCGCTCGGCGAGCGACCGGGCGAAGGCCCAGGGCGCGGGGGTGCTCTCGGTGTGCAGCGTGCCACCTTCGCGCCATGTGACGCGCGGCATCCGGGCGTCCTCGCCGCCGAACGTGGCGATGGGCCCGATCGCCTGCAGAAGTCCCCGATCGATGACGGCGACCCTGTCGGCCAGCTGCGCCGCCTCATCGAGATAGTGCGTCGTGAGCAGGATCGTGGTGCCTTCGCCCTGGAGCCTGCGGATGAGACCCCAGAACTCCCGACGCGCCTGCGGGTCGAATCCGGTGGTCGGCTCGTCGAGAAAGAGGAGTTCAGGGTTTCCGATGATGCCGAGCGCGACGTCCATGCGTCGCTGCTGCCCGCCGGAGAGCTTGGAGATTCGCGTGTTCGCCTTCTCTTCGAGTCCGACTGCAGCGATCACCTCCTCCACGTCGCGGGGGCGGGGATAGTAGCCCGCGAACTGACGCAACTGCTCGCGCACGGTGAAGGCTCCTGCCTGGCCGGTGGTCTGCAGCACAATGCCCAGCCGCGCCTTCCACGCCAAGCCGGCGTGTCCGGGGTCGTCCCCCAGGACCGTCACCTCGCCGCTGGTGCGACGGCGGTATCCCTCGAGGATCTCAACGGTGGTGGACTTGCCGGCGCCGTTGGGGCCGAGCAGGGCGAAGGTCTCACCTCGGATGATGTCGAACGACACGTCATCGATGGCAGCCCGCGATCCGTAGGTCTTGCGCAGGTTCCGCACCCGCACCGCAGCGTTTTCCATGCCTCCAGAGTGCCCTGGCGGCGGCTGCCACAACAGCGGCCGTTGGTCGGGTGCGGCATCCCCCATTCGGTGGATGCCGCACCCCCTCCGCCCGGCTGGCGATGCATCCGGGTGTCGCTCATGCGCCCGACTACGATGTGTTTCTGTGACCGAACGTGCTCCCCTGTCTCGCAAACTGTCCGCTATCGCCGAGTCCGCGACTCTGAAGGTCGACGCGAAGGCGAAAGCGCTCCAGGCTGCGGGTCGGCCGGTCATCAGCTACGCGGCAGGAGAGCCGGATTTCGCGACGCCGCAGTTCATCGTGGATGCCGCCGCCGAGGCGCTGCGCGACCCCAAGAACTTCCGCTACACGCCGGCGGCGGGGCTCCCCGATCTGCGGCAGGCGATCGCCGAGAAGACCCGCAGCGACTCGGGAATCGAGGTCTCGCACGCCCAGGTGATCGTGACAAACGGCGGCAAGCAGGCCGTCTACCAGGCCTTCCAGGCCGTCGTGAACCCGGGTGATGAGGTTCTCCTCCCGGCGCCCTACTGGACCACGTACCCCGAAGCGATCCAGCTAGCTGACGGCATCCCGGTCGAGGTGTTCGCCGGCGCCGACCAGGACTACAAGGTGACTGTCGAGCAGCTGGAGGCGGCGCGCACGGAGCGCACGACGACGCTCGTCTTCGTCTCGCCATCCAACCCCACCGGCTCGGTGTACACCGAGGAGGAGACCCGCGCGATCGGCGAGTGGGCCCTGGCGCACGGCATCTGGGTCATCACCGACGAGATCTATCAGCACCTCGTCTACGACGGCGCTACGGCGGTCTCGATCGTGCAGGCCGTGCCGGAGCTCGCGGGGCAGACGATCCTCGTCAACGGTGTCGCGAAGACGTACGCGATGACGGGATGGCGGGTGGGCTGGATGGTCGGTCCCGCCGACGCGATGAAGCTCGCGGCCAACCTGCAGTCGCATCTCTCCAGCAACGTCAACAACATCGCCCAGCGAGCAGCGATCGCAGCTCTGACCGGACCGCAGGACGAGGCCGAGCAGATGCGACAGGCCTTCGACCGCCGTCGTCGGGTCATCGTCGAAGAGCTGGCGAAGATCCCCGGGGTCACGGTTCCGACTCCCCTGGGCGCGTTCTACGCCTACCCCGACGTCCAGGGTCTGCTGGGGCGCGAGTGGCACGGCAAGCGCATCGAGACCTCGCTGGAGCTTGCCGACCTCATCCTCGATGAGATCGAGGTGGCAGTCGTTCCGGGCGAGGCTTTCGGTCCCAGCGGGTACCTCCGCATGTCGTACGCGCTCGGCGATGACGCGCTGCTGGAGGGCGTGCGCCGGATGCAGGGGCTGTTCTCCTAACCGCTCCTGACGCTCTCGCTTCCCGCCGGCCCGCCCTCGCGGGTCGCCCCGCGTGGTCGCAACGGCGCACCCTTTTGCCGACACGCCGGGCCCAAGCACCACAGACCGGGGTGTCGGCGAGTCCCTGCGCCGTTGCGACGGGACCACACCCCGGCTGCCGGAACCTGGGGTCCTACAGGTCGACGCCGACGAGGACCGGCTCGGGCTGCAGGATCAGTCCGAACTCGGCCTGCACCCGACCCTGGATGAAGCGGGCGAGCTCCGCGATCTCGGCGGCTGTCGCGCCCGCGTGATTGGTCAGTGCCAGCGCGTGCTTGCTCGAGAGCGCCGCCCGCGAACGCGGCAGGTGAAAGCCCTTGCGGATGCCGGAATGCTCGATGAGCCACGCGGCACTGACCTTGACATCCGGGTCGTCGACCTCAGTCGGGGGGATGTACCCGTCGAACGTGTCGAGTGGGATGATCCGCACCGGCTCCGAGGTCGCATCTGTGCCGTCGGGACGAACCGGCCACCGCGGGCACTCGGGCGGCAGCGTTCGGGCGAAGGATGCCGAGACGACCGCATTCTGGAAGAAGGAACCGGCACTGTAGGTATCGGGATCGGCGTCATCGAGCACCATGCCCTTGCGGGCGCGCGTTGCCAGAACGTGATCGCGCACCCACTGCAGGGTGACGGCGTCGTCCTCCTCAAGGCCCAGGGCCTGCCGGAGCTGCGCGCCGCGCAGCCGTCGCGGCGCCGGGCCGACCTCGAGCAGATCGAGCGTGACCGACAGGATGACGGCACGCCGAAGCGGCTCGGAGCCGTGGTGATGTTTGAGCACCGACGTACGGAAGCCGAGCCCCAGCTCTGCGGCGGGAACTGTCGAGACCTCGCCCGTACTCTCGTCGATCAGCTCGACCTCGACGAGGGTCTGCACGATCTCTTGACCGTAGGCGCCGACGTTCTGCACGGGAGCCGCACCGACAGTGCCCGGGATGCCTGACATCGCGGCGATCCCCGACAGCCCCTCGGCCACGGTGTACGCCACGAGGTCATCCCAGTCGTGACCGGCCTGGATGCGCAGCCGCGCCACCTGCGGCGCCGGCGCGGGGAGGCATTCGATGCCGCGGGTCAGGATGCGGATCACGGTGCCGTCGAAGGGTTCGTCACCGACGAACAGGTTCGATCCGCCGCCGAGGACGAACCACGGCTCCCCCGTCGCCCAGGTGTCTCGGAGCGCCGCAACCAGTTCGTCCCGATCGTGGGCTTCCCACATCCGGGCGGGTTCGCCCCCGGTGCGCAGCGTGGTCAGGCTCGCCAGCGGCCTGGGTGCGATCTCGGGCATCAGCCTCGGCGGGCGCGCAGGCGCGCCTTGCCCAGCACCGCCGTGCCGCCGGCGGTCACCGTCAGATCGATGGTCACGGAATCCTCGTCGAGCGCGAAGACCTTGCCCTGCACAGCGACGTCGGCGCCGGCATCCGGGTCGACGACGACAGGCCGCGTGAACCGCACGCCGTACTCGAGGATGCGGCCCGCATCGCCGAGCCACGGCACGACGGTTTCGACGGCCAGGCCCATCGTCAGCATCCCGTGGGCGAGCACGCCGGGAAGACCGACGGATGCCGCGACGTCATCGCGGTAGTGAATCGGGTTGAAGTCGCCGGATGCTCCCGCGTAGCGCACGAGCGACTCGCGGGTGAGGTGCACCGTGCGCTCAGCGACGATGTCGCCGACGGCAAGGTCGCCGGAGTCGATGGTGTGCGCGCTCATTCGTCGTCCCCCCCCACCAGCAGCACAGAGGTGGCCGTGACGACGTGTGCGTCATCGGCATCCGTGATGGTGGCTTCGCTCGTGACCATCGCGCCCTTACCGAACGGACGCACCTGCGTGACGGCGAGGGTGGCAACCAGCTCGTCGCCCGCGACGATCGGACGCGTGTACGCGAAACGCTGCTCGGCGTGGATGAGGCGGTGCAACTCGATTCCCGAATCGGGCTCGGCGAGCAGCTGCTGCAGCGTGAGATCTTGAATGACCATCGCGAAGGTCGGCGGCGCAACGACATCGGCGTATCCGAGAGCCTGCGCGGCACCGGGGTCGGTGTGCTGCGGGTCGTCGGCGAACACCGCTCGCGCGAACTCCCGGACCTTCTCTCGTCCCACCAGATACGGGGCGGTCGGCGGGAAGTCCCGCCCGACCAGTTCAGGGTTCACAGGCACCAGGCCATCCTACCGAGGGCTCGGCGCGCCCTCCTCGGGCCGGTGGTCCCGCTGCCTCGCGTCACGGCCGGGCGGATGCCGCGACGCGGTCCCACCACTGCCGGGATGCCGCCCGCAGCCGCGGCAGGCGAGCCGCCGCCTCATCGCGAATGGCGGCGGTGTCGGCAACAAGCGCCTCGAGCCGGCGCGGCGCATCCCGTAGCTCGTCGAGATCGAGCACGCCGGACTGGCCCCAGTGGCCGAGGGCGCCCCCGAGCTTGATGCGCGTGTACTGGTCGGCAGACACTGCGAGCACGGGGGTGCCTGCCGGCGCGGCGAAAACAGCGGGGTGGTAGCGGCCGGTGATGAGAAGTTCAGCCCGCCGAACGAGCGCCGCCGCATCGCGGGACGTGCCGGTCGGGATGACGGTCGAGGGCTCCGACATCCGCTGCCTGACCCTCTCGTGTAGCGCGGCGTCACCTCTCGCGGGCGCGGCCGGATCGAGAGGCCCGAAGTGTGCGTGGAACGAGACCGGTCCGACGGTTCGTGCTGCGGCATCCGCGAGCTCGGCGATGTGCTGCTCGACTTGGTCGGCTCGCCGCCCTGCGAACCAGCCCGACAGACTCACGACGACTCCCCTGGGCGGCGCTGACACACCGTCCTCACCGTCCTCACCGAGGCCGAGGAAGGATGCGTCGTCGACGTTCAGGGTCGCGCTCAGTCCCCACGAGTCGACGAGGGCAGCCGTGTCGGGCTCTCGCACACCGACCAGAGCCGCCTCGCGCAGCATCCGTGCCACCGCTGCGTCATCGGGTGCGTCGAGGTCGGGGCCGAGGGTCTGCCCCGTGACCACCACCGGCACTCCCCTCGCGTGAGCCAGGCGTGCCAGGGTGGTGCGTTCGAACACGTGGCTGTGCCAGCGGGTCGCGAGATTCCCGCCACCCGCGTTGACGAGCAACCGCGCCCCCTCGAGCGCCGCGAAGACCTCGACTGCTGGGTCGTCCGGCGAGAGCTCAGCCGAGCCCGCGGCTACCGCGAGAAGGTGGTCGGCGCGCCGGGCAGCTTCGGCACGATCGAGTCCCGCGAACCCGAGCCGCGGAAGTGCCGGGATGCCGTAGCGTGCCGCCGTTTCGGGGGGATTCGAGCTCACCCCGATGGGCGAGAGACCGCGCTCAGAGAGCTCACCCACGGCGACCTCGAACATCGCCTCGTCGCCGATATGGAACATGCCATCGAGCACGCCGACGTCACCGATGATGAGAACAGACACGGGTTTCTCCAGCAATGCACAGACGAGGGAAGACGCCACAAACCGGCGGCGTTGTCAACCCTACGGGGATGCACGACAGCGTTCGCCGAGGGGCAGTACGATCACGGTGTCCGGCTGGCGGTGCCGGGACGTGCACGGAAAGGACCGCCATGGGGATTCAGGCAGCGATGGACCGGGTGACCGGCGCCGCGACCATCGTCGAGGCGCTGCGCGCTGCCGACGATCTGGCGTTCGAGGCGGGCCGCGATCCGGGCGTGCGTACGCTCCGGGTGCTCTCCGCCGCCCTGGCCGGCACCGACGACATCGCCGCAATTGCCGCGGTGCACGCGCTGTCTGAGATGTTCGACGAACAGGCCGCCGCGCGCCTGGTCTCGCTGCTCGATGACCCCCGCCCCTTCATCCACGAACACGCAGCCTGGGCGCTCGGCCAGGGGCTGCCGCGGTTCTCGGCGATCGCCCGCCTGATCGCTCTGGTCGGGCGCGGTGGGTTCACCGGGATGCTCGCGCAGCGCACGCTCGAGAAGTGGTCGGTCGCGGCGGGAGATGTGCTGGCGGTCGCGCTGGAGTCGGTGCTGGCCGTATCGACTGAGGCGACGGCTGCCGCGGGCCGGGCCCGCCTGGTCGAGACCCTCGGACTCGTACGCCAGTCGTCCGCGACGCGCACGCTGCTGACCATTGCCCGCACCGACACAGAAGCCGTGGAGGTGCGCGAGGCCGCCGTCGCGGCGCTGGGTCAGCGCTCGGGCGAACCCGGGGTGCGGCGTGCGCTCGAGGACCTTGTCACTGCCGATGGACCCCTGTCTGACCACGCACGGTTGGCCGTCATCGACCTCGAGCCGGCTCTCGCTCACCCCACCCGCGACACCTCGAGCGGACTCACCGTCGCCCAGCTCTTCCTGCACGCCGATATCGACCCGTCGCTGAGCGCCGCGGGGGCCGGGGATAACGGCGGGATTGCCACCCTCCTGGTGCGCCTGGGCGACGCCCTCACTCACGAGCCCGGCGCCGTCGAGCGCGTGCTGACACTCTCGCGCGGCTCGATCTCGCAGGCGACAGCTGACCTCCTCGATGTCGCCTCCCAGAGCAGGGGGCACGTCTACGGCCATGTTCCGCTCGCGGCGCGCCCCACGCCGTCGGCTGCAGCATGGCCTCTGCGTGTGCGGGCACGGCGCGGCATCCGTCGTCTCCTGCGCGCGGCGGGCCACATCGACGTGCTGCACCTGCGGATGGCTGACGTCGGCTCACTCGCCGCAGCCGACGTCGCGCGTGAGCTCGGCATCCCGACGGTCTTCACCCTCGCACCCGACCCCCACGCGGTCATCCAGTCGCTCGACCGGGCGGGCACCCTCACGCGCGAGAACTTCGGCCAGACCGACCTCGCTGAGCACTTCTGGTTCCGCACGAGTCTGGTGCGTTCGCTTGCCGGCTCCGCCTCGCACAGCGTGCTGTTCCCGCGCCAGAACCTTGCCGACGACATCCGATCACTGGTCGGCGTCGACATCGACAGCGTCCCCGAAAGGCACACGATCGTCGCCGAGGGTGTCGACCTTGAGGTCGTCGATCGATCCGTCGCCCTCGTGTCGGGAGGGGCGACGGATGCCGATCCCGCGCTGCGCGAGCTTGCCGACCTGGTCGGGGCTTTGCCGCCGGATCGGCGTGATCTGCCGCTGATCGTCAGCGTCGGCCGCATGCACCGCGTGAAGGGAATGGCGACGCTCGCCGAGACGTGGGCCGGCAGCGCGCTGTCCGAGCGCGCGAATCTGCTCATCATCGGCGGTGACCTCGAGAACCCCTCGCTGGATGAGCGCGAGCAGCTCGACCGCATCGAGGTCGCGGTTCCCTCCGCCGAGCGCGCGGCACGCGGCCTCATCCTCGCCGGACACCGCCCCAACGATGTCGCAGCCCGCTGGGTGGCTGCAGCCCGGCTTGGGATCCCCGGCAGAGTGGCCGGGCGCGGGGTGTACGTGTGCGCGAGCATCAAAGAAGAGTTCGGCATCGCCCTGCTGGAGGCCCTCGCGACGGGACTTGTTGTCGTCGCCCCCGACGGTGGCGGACCCGCGACCTATGTGGCCGACCAGGACACCGGGTTTCTCACCGCGACCTGGGATGTCCACGCGCTGGCGGAGGCGACCCACCGCGCGCTGGACCGCGCGGCCCTGGCCGACCCCGCGATCGCCGAGCGAGCTCGAGCGATGGTCGCCGAGAGGTTCACGATCCAGGCCATGGCGGCAGCGCTCGCTCCGGTGTATCGGCAGGTCGCCGAGCAGGAGGCCGAGCTCGTGCGGGCGGCGGGCGTCGCATGACGCTGCTGGTCGTCAGTCCCGATTACGCCTCGCACCTGCTTCCCCTCGCAACACTCGCGACTGCGTGGCAGCAGCGCGGCGAAGAGGTCGTCGTCGCGACCGGCCCCGCGACCGATCCCATCGTGAAGCGCTTCGGCTATCGGCGGGTCGATCTGCCGCTTGGTCGCGGCTCCAACGCGGGAATCATACGCACGGCGCAGCAGAAGGCTCACGAGGCGGCGTCTCTGGAGGGGTTCTTCGCCGCCACACGTCGCGGGATGATCCCCACGCTCCTTTATCAAGCCCGGGAGCGCCTCACCGACCTCATGTGGCAGCCCGAGGATCGTGCCCGGGCAACCCTCGCGGTGATCGAGGATGTCGCACCCGACGCGATCCTCGTCGATCACCTTGCGTTCAGCGCTCGCCTCGCGCTCCATACGGCAGGCATCCCCTACGGCGACGTGGTGCTCGGCCATCCGAGCGCCCTGCCGGTTGCCGGTGAGGTCTATGGCTTCCCTCCGGCGTGGCCGGCATCCTTTTCTCCAGACCCCGACGAGCTGCGTACGCTCCGGGACGTCTGCGTGGAAGTCTCGGCGCGGTTCACGGCGCAGTGGAACGAGGTAGCACAGCGACTGGATGCCGGATCGCGCGGCGTCGACGATGCATTCGCTACCCACGGCGAGCGCGTGCTCTACAACTATCCCGGTGAGCTTGCCCGCACCGATGGGAGGGCGCTGCCCCCGCACGTCTTTCTCGGTTCGACTCGGCGGACCGAGCCCGAGGATGACGCGGTGGCAGCATGGCTCGCCGTCGATGAACCGTTCGTCTACGTCAGCTTCGGCAGCTTCCTATCCGTTCGCGGCGACGTGCTCGCGCGCGTCGCCGAGGCACTGCGCCGCGTCGGCGTCCGCGCAGCGATCTCGACGGGGGCCACTGACCCGGCCGAGCTCGGCACGATCCCGGAAGGCTGGCTCGTGCGCGAGTACCTGCCGCAGGTGCGCCTACTCGATCACGCCACAGCTGCCGTCACCCACGGCGGCAACAACTCCGTCACCGAAGCGGTCGGAGCTGGCGCGCCGCTCCTGGTGCTCCCGTTTTCGACCGACCAGTTCGCGGGGGCGGCGGCGATCGAGCGCGAGGATGTCGGACGCAGCCTCGACCCGAATGCGGCAAGCGCCGAGGATCTCGCGTCGGCTCTCGTGGCCATCCTGGATCCGGACTGGGCGGGTCGAAGGACTCTCACCGCGATCCGTGCCGATCAACTCGCCGGTCCGGGCCCCGAGCGGGCCTACCGGGCGCTCGCCGACGCGACGTCAGCCGAGCGATAGGCTCTCGTCCGCGAGGCCTACGAGCGCTGCCATCGCGGCTCGGTCGCCCGCGGCATCCCGGTACTGCTGCATCCGCGCGGCATTGGCCTCGTAGCCCGCGCCGGCACGGACCTCGCCGACGTGGTGAAGCGCGTACACCCGACCCTCGTGGCGGCGCGGCGGTTCACCGAGCAGGGTGTGATGGGCGAGGTTCCAGGCGGCATCCTCGAACCCCCACCCGCGGAAACCGGCATCCTGTCCCCCGTGGCGGGCCCACGTGCGCGGTGTCGCGATGTACACGCCCGAGCAGGCACCCGACACGAACTGCTCGACGGTGCACTCGGGTAGCGGCACGCCCCGCGCATAGTCGGCGGAGCCCGTCGCGCCGAGCCACCGGTACTCCGTATACGGAAGGTGCACGACGCCACTGGTCGCCGCTGCGCGGATCGCCTCGCGCAGCGGCTGAACCTCGGGGATCGTGTCGGCATCACCGATCACGACGACCTCGTCGGGGTCGGCATCCGCCATCGCCTGGTTTCGACAGGCTGCCAGGACGAACGGAACGTCACCGGTGTCGACGGTCGTCAGCGGCACCTCGGGGAGATTCTCCCGATACCAGGCGACCACACGCTCGAACGCATCGATGCGCGACGGCGCCGGGCGCCACGGCAAGACGATTCGGGCAGGCGGCAGAACATCGTCGGGGGTGAGAGAATCCACTCCACCATCATGGGGCCGCCAAGGAGACGCCATGCCCGAACTGTTCAACTACTTCGACCACGTCGAACTGCCGACTCCGACCCTCGGCGTCGACGAGGTCGAAAGGCTCTGCACGCTGGCCTTTGGCATCGACGTCGTCGCGATTCCTCTCGGGAGCCAGCAGGACCAGAACTTCCGCCTGTTCCCGCGAGACTCCGACGTGCCGTTCGGCGTCCTCAAGCTCAGCAATCCGGTGTTCAGCGAGACCGAAATCCGGATGCAGGATGAGGCGACGAATGCTGTCGCGATGGTCGAGCCTTCCCTACGGGTTCCTCGCGTCCTCTCGGGACCTCGGGGGGCTCTCTGGGCCTGGTGGGACAGCTCGCAGGGGCGCATTCACGCTCGCGTGCTGGAGAACATCTCCGGTCACACCCTGACCGGGTCGCGCTACCTTCCCCCCACTGTTATCGAACGCCTCGGAGACCTTGCGGGGCGGGTCAGCGCCGCACTCGGAAGCTTCGAGCATCCCGCGAGCAGCCGCACCCTGCAGTGGGATCTGCGTCATGCACGCAGGGTCATCGACGCCCTGCTGCCTGATGAGCCGGATGCCGAGGTTCGCGCCGCGATAGATCAGGCGGTGAGCGAGGCCAGCGCGGCGCTCGATCGGGTCGAATCCCGCCTTCCTCTGCAGGTAGGGCACTTCGACATCACTGACGACAACGTGCTGCGCGGCGAGGGCGAGCTCCTCCCCGACGCCGTGATCGACTTCGGCGACGTGATGCGCTCGTGGCGCGTCGCCGAAATTGCGGTCACGGCATCCTGCGTACTGCACCACGATGGCGCAGAACCGATGTCGGTCATTCCCGCGATTCGCGCCTTCCACGCACAGCGCCCGCTCACCGACGAGGAGATCACGGCACTGTGGCCCCTCATCGTCCTGCGCGGAGCGACTCTCGTGCTGAGCGGGCGCGCGCAGGTGCGCCTCGACGATGCGAACGACTACGCGGCCGACGCGCTCGATCGTGAGCGCCGGATCTTCGATGTGGCGACGTCGGTGCCAGCATCCGTCATGACCACGGCGATTCGCCGGGCGCTTGATCCCGACCGCTCCGCGCCGACCCGGGCATGGGAGGGCGCTCCCGTGGTGACACTCCCGGCTGAGACTGTCGTTCTCGATGCTGGCACCGTCTCACCCGTGAACGATCGGGGTGCCTGGCTCGACCCGGAGGCGCTCGACCGGGCGGCGCTGAGCACGCTGGATGCCGGCGCCGGCGCGGTCGTCGTTCCTGCTTGGCATTCGATGCTGAGCGGGGCGCCGCTTCGAACCCCGACTGCTCCGGCGACAATCCCCACCGGCACGACGCTCTGGCTGGCCGAGCCGCTCGCGCTCGGTCGAGACGATGGCGAGTGGACAGGCGGCGCCGGGACGCTCACCTGGCGTTGCGGCGACGAGGTCGTCACGATCACCGGCGTTCCCGACGGCTCGGATGCTGCGCTTCCGGCACGCACGCGCCTGTTCGT